>CAVFCJ010000131.1:0-2011 GCA_963620965.1 bacterium | reverse complement strand
GTTTTGCCCTCTTTGGCTTGGGTGAGGGCGTTTGCGATTTTGCCCATTTCGGTGTCCATACCCGTTGCCACGACGACCGCTTTGCCTCTGCCGTACACGACGGTGCTTCCCATAAACGCCATATTTTTTCTGTCGCCGAGGGGAACTTCGCCGCTCGGTGCGTCTATGACGTCGCAAGTTTTAAGCACGGGTACGGATTCGCCCGTGAGCGCGGCTTCTTCGATTTTCATACTCGCGCATTCGATAATTCTTGCGTCCGCAGGCACTGCGTCGCCCGCTTCGAGCACTATAACGTCGCCGACAACCAAATCCTCGCTCTTTACGACGACCAAATGCCCGTCGCGTATGACTTTCGACGTGGCGGCGGCTATCTTTTGAAGCGCGTCGATGGCTTTTTCGGCTTTGCTCTCTTGCGCCACGCCGAGAACGGCGTTGATTATGACAACCGCCATAATGATGATGACGTCGGAGGGGAATTCTTTTGTTGCGCTCGATGCGTTGTTGACCGCGGTCAATATGCCCGAAATTATCGCCGCAACGATGAGAATCAAGGTCATAGGCTCGATAAATTGCTTCAGAAATCGCAAAATAATCGGCTCTTTTTTGCCTTCGGCAAGTCTGTTTTTGCCGTTCTTTTCAAGACGAGCGGTCGCCTCTTGCGAGGATAAGCCGTCCTGAGTCGTTTCGACGTCTTTGCATACGTCTTCGACGGATTCGAGATAGTGTTTCATAGATTCTCCTATATAGTTTATAGAATATTTATATTGTTGAATTTTATTATCCATAACCCACGCATAGCGTGGATATCACACGAACGAAGTGAGTATATCACCCGAGCGCAGCGAGGATATCATTGCCCGCAGGGCAATATCACTCTTTTTTTTGTTTGTACTAACAAACAAAAAAAAAAGACTTATCCTGACGGATAAGTCTCATCATTTCAAATAAAACCGGAGACAACGCTCGTGTTAGCGGCTTTATTGCACTTTCGGGATAAAGTGCCGATTACTCCCTTATTTAATGCGATTGTATCATAACTTGTTTTGCTCGTCAAACGATTTATTTGTCCGACTAAACGAGTTTGTATACAATTTTTGCCTTATTTGTTTATTTAACGCTAACCTCATAATATTTTAGCGTCCGTTTAGTTGTTTGGATTTGCTTGATGATTGCTTTTTTGTTCTTAGGCGGTTTGGCGTTTTAGCGGTTGCTATTTGTTTGCAAATTCCGCTTTGAGTTCGAAGCAAGGGCGTTTGCGCACAAAGCCTATCATCGTGAGATTGTCACCGTCGAGGGTGTATTCGAGACGCACGCTCGCGCCGAGTTTTATCTCGGACTTGAACTCGATTTCAAGCGTTTTGAGCGTATGCGCGGCAAGGTAGTCTTTGCCCAAAACGTCCTCCATACAATCGAGGTATTTGGCGTTGTTCATATGCCCGTTTATATCCACTTGACTGTATGCGGCTTTGAAGCGTTTTACGTTTTGTTGCTTGCCGAGAGATACGCCGAAAGACAATGGAATTTCGTTGTCCGTTTTTATTCCCGGAACGACCACGCCGTAGTTTTCGGGGAACACCATTTTGCGCTTTTTTGCGTCCATCAAAAGCCAGACGGCGCTTGCTTTGAGCAGGGTGTTTCCGTCCTTGTCGAGCATTTGATAGTATCTCGGAAACAGCACGCGCATAGTGTCGCCCGCCCAACTGGAAAGGGTGACTTCGTCGTCGTAGCAGGGCAGTTTGTCGATTTCCAAACGCACTCTGCAAACCACCCACAACGCGCCTTTGTCGAGGGTTTTCGCCCTGCCTGCGCCGAGTGCCTCGGTGTGCGCAATGGATATTTCTTGAAGGTTGCGCATAAGCACCGACGGGCGCAGATTGCGATACATCGTCACGTCGTCGGCAAGCAGTTTGTGGTGGGTTGTATATACCAAATCAGCCATTTATATCACCGTTTTGTATTGTTAAACGTCGCGTTGTGACAAAAATCACTTGTTTGCCGCATTGTATACGAC
>CAVFCJ010000130.1:1277-2158 GCA_963620965.1 bacterium | reverse complement strand
CTATGCGTAAAATGTCAATATAATGTGCGTATATGCTCAATCGCACGAGAGAGTATTTTCGATTGAAAAGTTTATTAAAACGTGATAAGATGTCGATATGGAAAAAATCAAGAAAAACGAAATCAAAAAAGCGTCGAAAGTTTTTACCGAAATTTTCAAGGACTATGAGGCGTACGACGTTCTTTTCGGCAGAAAAAACAGGCTGAACAGAATGTACTATCTCTTTAGGGCGGAAGTGTATTGTGCTCAAAATTTCACCTACAAAGACGGCGATTTTTGTGCTTTGTGTTCCATAAAAACGCCGAGCGATAAGGAAATCGAATTGACATCCGCTTTCAAGAATCCCTTTTTCGACGTTGCGTTCTTTTTAAACGTCGGATTCAAGCAAGCAAAAATCGCAAAAGAGTACGTCGATATGGCGGACGAGGTGGCAAGCAGGTATTACAATCCGCAAACCGATTGCTACATAAAGAATATCGGCGTAAGAAAAGAGTTCAGAGGTCAAGGTAAACTCAAAGGCATGCTCAAAGAGTTTTGCGGCGATATGCCGATATATCTCGAAACGCAGGACGAAAACGATGTTGCAATCTACAAAAAACTCGGCTTTCAGGTGTGCGAAATCGTCAAATGGAAGGGCATAACCCACGTCGCTATGCGTAGACCGTAAATGTCAAACTTTACACTCTGAACGGCATAAAAACCGAAAGTAAATAAGCGTAACCGCTCAATCGTGCAATCCTGCGCGCAATTTTGAAAAGTGACAACAAAACAGGCAAAATAACCAGAAAAATTTCAAAACCATGTATTCGCTTCTTCTTGCAATAATTTATCTGTCATTTATAAGTTTGGGGCTTCCTGATTCGCTCATAGGCTCGGCATGG
>CAVFCJ010000130.1:0-1267 GCA_963620965.1 bacterium | reverse complement strand
GTTATGCACGTCGATTTGGGCGTTTCGATGTCGTCGGCAGGCATAATCACCATAATCATATCCGTCGGCACGATAATTGCGAGTTTCTTTTCAAATGCGCTCACCAACAAACTCGGTACGGGGCTCGTGACGGCAATCAGCGTTGCGCTCACCGCGCTCGGACTTATAGGTTTTTCGTTTGCAAAAGCATTTTGGATGCTTTGCGTGTTTGCGATTCCGTACGGACTCGGCGCAGGTGCGGTGGACGCCGCGCTCAACAATTACGTTGCGCTCAATTATCCTGCAAGGCATTTGAGCTGGCTTCATTGCATGTGGGGCGTCGGCGCCTCGATAAGTCCGTATATCATGAGTTTTGCGCTTACGGGCGGTCTCGGATGGGGAAGTGGATTCCGCATCGTGTTTTACATTCAGATTTCGCTGTCGGCAATTTTGTTTTTCACCTTGCCCGTTTGGAAAAAGAGCGCGAAAAAATCCTCGAATTTTGAAAATAACCTCGATAGAATATCGGAAAACAATACAATCGAGCAAAACGAGCAAAAGAAAGTGTCAACCGCTTCGGTGTTCAAAATTAAGGGTATTTTTCTCGTTTTTATCGCCTTTTTCGCATACTGCGCAATGGAACAGACCGCAGGACTTTGGGCAACGAGTTATCTTGTCAATTACAAGGGCATAGAAGCGACCGTAGCCGCAAAATTCGCGTCGTTTTTCTATATAGGAATCACGCTCGGACGCGGAATAAGCGGATTCTTTGCCGAAAAACTCGGCGACAAACGACTTATACGCTTCGGTACGGCTATTATACTTATCGGCATTTTGCTCGTTGCGATTCCGACGCGCGCGTCCGCGCCGTCACTTGTCGGACTTATCGTCATCGGACTGGGTTGCGCGCCCATTTATCCCGCAATAATCCACTCGACGCCCGACAACTTCGGCAAAGAAAACTCGCAAGCGGTCATCGGCGTGCAAATGGCATTTGCGTACATAGGAATCACCGCAATGCCGCCGCTTTTCGGTTTGATTGCAGAGAAGATAAACATCGGACTTTATTCGGTATATCTGCTCGTTTTTGCGCTGTTGATGCTCGTTATGTGCGAAGTTCTCAACGCCAAAATAAAGCGCAAGTATTTCATCAAATGCGACGCATACGTCAAAGAGTAGGGCAAGTGTAGTTAAAATTAAAGCATAAAAATATCGCAAAATTCATGCGAAAAAGGTGATTTGTCAAACCAAGTGCAACACTTTGTTTAATTCTTGTTCAAACAAATCT
>CAVFCJ010000129.1:0-2168 GCA_963620965.1 bacterium | reverse complement strand
CTCTTGAAAAGGGATTTCGATTTTATCCGCAAAAGACTTGAAGCCTCTCGCCTCGATTTTGACAAAATTTAACAAAATCGTATACCTTACCTTATTTTAATACTTAAATATAATAACATATGAAGTGAGCGTTTTCAAGCGGTTTTTCTTATGTTTCACACAAGTTTCACACCGTTCGTGAAACATCGAACTAAAATTTTTGAAATTTTGATTTTTCAACTAATTAGAATATCGAAAAAGTCACAAGAACGCGTTTGCGACTTTTTGTGAAACATTTCTGTTTTTTGCTGCGGTTTCTGTAAAACGCGGCGCTTTACTTGAATTTTTGAGGTTAGTTTATGAAAAAATTACTTTTTCAATACGCTTTCGAGTGCGATTTTTGCGGCGTTTTGCTCGGCTTCTCTCTTACTCTTGCCCTTGCCAACGCCTGCGGTGAACGTATTGATTTTCACTTCGACGACAAAAGTCGGGTTGTGTGCAGGCCCCGTACGCTCGATTTCGTTGTAAGACACCGAAACGTCGTTTCTCGACGCAAACTCGTTGAGTCTGCTCTTGTAATCGTCCTCGCCGAAATGCTTGCATTTGCCGTTGAACAAATCCGCAAGTTTTGAAAGAATAAACTTCTCTGCAACGTCTATGCTCTTGCTGTCGAGATAAATTGCCGCAATCATAGACTCGAACAAGTCGGACATAATTTTTGCTTGCGAACTGATGTATGCGACGTTTTCGCCCCTGCCTACGATAAGATAGTTTTCAAGTCCGAGTTTCTTGACTTCCTCTGCGAGAGGCTCTCTGGACACGATAGTTGCACGAATTCTCGTGAGCGCGCCCTCGTGAGCGTTGGGATTGATTTCCATAAGTCGTTTGGCAACGATGAAGTCGAGAATACTATCCCCCAAAAATTCCAACGATTGATAGTTTTCAAGTGCGTTTTTGGAAGCCGAACCATGTGTAAGCGCGCGTTGAAGCAAGGACTTGTCCTTAAACGTATATCCGACGATTTTTTCTATTTTCTTTATGTCTTTTTCTTCCATTTTTATTGAAAAATGCAATTATTTTTGCGTGTTTTTTCGACGATAATTTTTGCAGTTTTGCGCTTGATTATCGCTTATTTTCAGCGTTTTATTCGTTTGATTTTAGATTGCGTTGTCGCTTAATTTTAGGCTGTTTCGGGTTTGTCGAGCACACTCATACCGCTTGCGATTTTGTCGCAAATCTTGCTTTCGGCAAGGGATTTTGCTTGCAATATGCTTGCAGTTATAGATTTCGCCTTTGACGCGCCATGCGACTTGACAACAACTTTCTTTACGCCGAGGAAGCACGCGCCGCCGTGTGCGTTGTAGTCCATTTTCTTTTTGACTTTCGCAAAGACGGGTTTAAGCATAAGCGCGCCGAGTTTGGTGCGCAATCCGCCCGAATATACGCCCACTTTTATGAGAGAAAGCATTGTGTTTGCAGTGCCTTCCGCAGATTTGAGAGCGATGTTACCGTTGAATCCGTCCGAAACCACGACGTCGAAATCGCCGCTCAAAATATCGCGCGCTTCACAGTTGCCCATAAAGTTGATTCCTTCCGTTTGCGCAAGCAATTTGTGCGCTTCTTGGGTGAGTTCGTTGCCCTTGTGTTCCTCAACGCCATTGTTGAGAAGCCCCACTCTCGGATTCTTTACGCCGAGCATTGCGGTTGCGTATGCGCTTGCCATGATGGCAAAATGAACGAGGTTTATGCTCTTACAATCGACGTTTGCACCACAGTCGCAAAGTACAACGCCGTTGCCTTTGAGTGTTGGCAGAACGGGCGCAAGCGCAGGACGAGTTACGCCCTTTATGCGACCGACTTTGAGGTATGCGCCCACAAGCACCGCACCCGTCGAACCAGCAGAAACAAATCCGCCCGCCTCATCGTCGTGCATAAGTGCGTCAAACGCCTTGACCAAAGAGCTTTCTTTTTTCGCTCTTATAGCCGTCGTGGGCGTATCGTCGTTGGTTATCACGTCTTTTGCGTCGATTAAGTCCAACCTGCTCTTGTCGTATTCTTTGCACTCGCAAAGAGATTGCTCGATTGCGTTTTGATCGCCCACAAGCACTACTTTGAGATTTTTGTCTTGATTGAGAGCGTCAACCGCACCCAAAACAATTTGCAAAGGCGCATTATCGCCGCCCATAGCG
>CAVFCJ010000128.1:0-2215 GCA_963620965.1 bacterium | reverse complement strand
CGCCCGAAGAATGCTTCACGAATCCGAAATGCGACCGCCTCAAAGAGTTTTTGAAGAAAGTACTCTGAAAAATTCCTCGCATTTTGCGAGGAATTTTCTTCCAATTTTTCAATTGCCTCTTTCTTCTATAATTAATACTTTTCGAGCAAATAATCCACGCTTTACAAATATTTACAAAAATGTTATTATATAATATCATAAAAAATGTGTGCGGGTGCACGCTACGCGTTGAGATATGAAATACGGCGAATTCAAACAACATTTTCAAACGATTAAGGACGGTCAGGCAAAATTTGCACCCGTCTATATCGTATGCGGCGACGACGAGTATCTAAAAGACGAGGTATTGTCTTCTTTCAAGAGCGTCGTCGATCCCGAATATGCCGACTTCAATTACTCTCGATTGTCGGGCGACAACGGTATGAGCGAGGCGGTGGACTCGGCGTATACGTTTCCGATGTTCGACGAGCGCAAAGTGGTCGTTTTGAGTTTGGAAAACGCACCGACCGAAAGCGACAAGGCTTTGTTTGAAAAGTACGTTTCAGACCCTTGCGAAACGAGCGTACTCGTCATCGATTGCGACGATGAAACGGCAAAGGCGTACAAGAGCAAAAAAGCGCAAGTCGTAAACTGTTCTCGTCTCGACGATAACGAACTTATTGAGGAAATAAATGCCATTGCGGCAAGAGTGCCGCAAAAGAGAATCGAGCGTGACGCCGCTTTTGAACTCATATCGAGAACGCAGGGCAGTATGGCTCGCATCGCAATCGAAATCGAGAAACTAAAATCGTACAGCGAGGGCGCAATTACCAAGGTGGACGTGTGCGAAATGGTGAGTGCGGACATCGATTTTCAAATCTATGAACTCGCAAACGCTGTCAGCGAGAAGAACGCCGAAAAGGCACTTGAAGTGCTTGACGTGTTTTTCAAAAACGGCATACGCGGCGTTACGATAATCAACAGACTTTACGACAAGTATCGCAATATGCTGCATGCCGAACTCAACAAGGGTATGTCAAACGACGATCTTGCCAAACTGCTCGGGATGAAGAGCGGCGCGGTCTACTTTTTGAGAAAGACGTCGGCAAACTATTCGCAAATGCGCTTAAAGCGTTGCGTAGACTATCTACACTCTCTGCAATTTGACGTGCTTACGGGCAAGAGAGGGGATTTGAGCGCGATTCACGAGGCGATATTGCAACTGCTCGTGATTTAAGGAGAAGAAAATGCAAAACCAAATCGACAAAAAATATTACATTTGGATATGGCTCGGACTTGTGTTTGCGACGTTTGTACGCAACGTTTATCCCATTTATCTCGACATCGAATCTATGATTGTCGACGCGTCGAGGCTCGGCACTTTGAGCGGCGTATTCTCAATCGTATTTAGTTACGGACTCGTGCCTGCGGTCATGACATTCATTCTTGCGCTTATACTTTACTACATTTCGGCGCGCCGCCATGCAAACTACGTTTCTCGCAACGATTTTTGCTATTGGACGATGATTTTCACCGCCGTCGAAAGGTTGTTTGTGGGTATAATCGAGAGTTTTGCGATTCTCGATGCAAGCGTGTATATCGTCACGTCAACCATACTCGACGCATTGCTTTTGCCTGCGGCCTATCTTGTGATGTTCCTTTGGATTTTTGCAAAAGGATACAAATTCAATCCCGTCGAAAAGCGCAATTCGTTTGCGATTTTGGCAGCGATTTATATGGTGTTTTACGGATTGGGAGTGCTTGGCGAAAATCTTGCCATAGTATCTATCGGCACAGACAAGCAACTTGCAAGCGAACTTTCCGAATTGTTGTCGCAATGGGGCTACGTTGTCGGCGCGATCACAACCCCGATTCAAACCGTGTCGAGCGCGATTGCTATATGCGTGTTCTTTGCGTATCTTGTGGCGGTTATCGTACTTTCCGTTCTGTTTAGAAAGCAAGCCGAAGAGTTTAGAGATACAGACACGCGAGAGCAGTATTTCGAAAAACACCCCGTCGGCTACGGCTACGACCGCCGCGACGACGTGTCGGACACTTTCGACGAGTTTGAAAGACGTCACGTCCACAAAGAAGACGATTCAAACGACGATTTCGACCACTCTTCGGGAAGCGGAAATGTGTTTGACGAGTTCGACATTTGATATCAAATATAAATTTACCTAAGAAAAACATACTTAAACTTCCGCAAAAACTGCGGATTGCGAGGGATATATGT
>CAVFCJ010000127.1:0-2225 GCA_963620965.1 bacterium | reverse complement strand
ACACCGAAATGGGCAAAATCGCAAACGCCCTCACCCAAGCCAAAGAGGGCAAAACTCCCCTGCAACAAAAGTTGTCGCAACTTAGCAAAGTCCTCACCTATCTCGTCATTGGCATTTGCGTGGTGATATTTGCGGTCAGCCTCATTCGCGCGGGCGTTGACGGTTCGCTCAAAGCAGACACGGCGACGACAATCCTCAACACGTTTATGATTGCGGTATCTTTGGCGGTTGCGGCGATTCCCGAAGGACTTGCAACCGTCGTCACTATCGTGCTTTCAATCGGCGTGACGAATATGTCAAAGCGCAACGCAATCATACGCAAACTTACCGCCGTGGAAACCCTCGGTTGCACGCAAATCATATGCTCGGACAAAACCGGCACTCTCACCCAAAACAAAATGACCGTCGTAGACCACTACGGCAGCGACGAAAACTTGCTTGCAAACTCAATGTCGCTCTGCTCGGACGCCGAATACGACGAAGAAAAAGGCGAAGCAACAGGCGAGCCGACAGAGTGCGCGCTCGTAAATTACGCAAAATCTTTGTCTTTTGACAAGAACGAACAAAAGAAACTTTATCCGCGCGTCGGCGAAATACCTTTCGATTCTATGCGCAAGATGATGACCACGATACACACCGATAATAGCGGCGAAACGTTGCAATTCACCAAAGGCGCGCCCGACGAAATCGTAAAGCGTTGCGCTTTCTATCTCCAAGACGGAAAAGAAACGCCTATGACAGACGACAAACGCGAGGAAATTCTTTCCGCAAACAAGGAAATGGCGGACAGAGCGTTGCGCGTGCTTGCGGTTGCGAAAAAGCGTCTTGACGAGCAAAAGAGCGAATACACCTTCGAACAGGACGAAAAAGATATGTGCTTTGTGGGGCTTGTTGGTATGATAGACCCCGTACGCCCCGAAGTTAAACCTGCAATCGACGAGTGCAGAAAAGCAGGTATTCGTCCCATAATGATAACGGGCGACCACAAGGACACCGCCGTCGCAATCGCAATGCAACTGGGCATAATCGCTGATCCGTCCGAGGCTATCACGGGCGCGGAACTCGACAAGATAAGCGACGAAGATTTTGCAAACGACGTCGAAAAATATTCGGTATACGCGCGCGTTCAACCCGAGCATAAGACGAGAATTGTCAACGCGTGGCGCGCAAAAGGCTACATCACCGCAATGACCGGCGACGGCGTAAACGACGCACCGTCCATCAAAAACGCTGACATCGGCGTGGGTATGGGCATAACCGGTACGGACGTCACCAAAAACGTAGCGGATATGATCCTCACCGACGACAACTTCGCAACCATCGTATCGGCGGTCGGCGAAGGCAGACGTATCTATGACAATATCCGCAAATCCATTCAATTCCTGCTTGCGTCCAACCTCTCGGAAGTGCTGTCTATCTTTATCGCAACGCTTGCGGGATTCACGATATTCAAGCCGGCGCATTTGCTTTGGATAAACCTCATCACCGACTGCTTCCCCGCCCTCTCGCTCGGTATGGAATCGCCCGAAAGCGACATTATGAATCGTCCGCCGAGAAACAGCACAGACGGCATTTTCGCAAACGGTATGGGCTTTGCAATAGGCTATCAGGGCGTGCTTATCACCCTCATAACCATAGCGTCCTACTTTATCGGAGCGGAAGTGCTTGCCAAAATGCACCACGCCGAAGCAATTGCAAACGGCTTGTACAGCGCGGAAACGCTCGGCTCGTCCATGGCGTTTTTGACGCTCTCGATGGCGGAAATCTTCCACGCGTTCAATATGCGTTCACTCCACGGCTCGATTTTCAAAATCAAAAAACAAAACTGGTGGCTTTGGGGCGCAGGCGTGCTTTCGCTGTTGCTCACCACTCTCGTCGTGGAAGTGCCGTTCCTTGCAAACGCGTTTGAACTTGCAAAACTCGACGGTGCGGAATACGGCATTGCAATCGCGCTTGCGATTTCGATTATTCCTATGGTTGAAATTGCAAAAGCAATCGCGCGTCTGGTACGCAAAAAGAAAGGCGTCGTCCTTTCCGCATAAAACCTAAAAAGCGCATACAAAAAGCCGAAAGATTTTCTTTCGGCTTTTTCTTTTTTAAAAGGTATAATCAATAAAACTCTTTCGACGTATTCGGTTTCCATTCGGCATAGCCTTGCGGATTGGGCGATTGCGTTTTGACAAACTCGCAATATCTCTTGCGAATTTCGTCGGCAAGTTTGTAGT
>CAVFCJ010000126.1:0-2279 GCA_963620965.1 bacterium | reverse complement strand
GCCGTTTTTTTATAGATTTTAAACTTTTTTAACTGCTTAACGGTTTTCTTGATTTAATTTATTTATAATTATTTAACGGCTTTTCAATAACATCTTGTTGATTTTTAAGTTTTTTCTATTGCTTTTTTCATTTACATAAAAAGAAAGATAATACGCAAAATAGATTTATGGCGATTGCTGTCGTATTGATTTGCGCGCAAGCGTTGCTCATTGCGCTCATATTTCCCGTAAAACTGTCTTGCACGACGCATTTTTCGCTTGCGAGCGAAGCGGTAAACGTGCAGTTTAAATTTGCGGGCATATCGATTGCGAGAATCAAGGTTTGCGTGCGGGAAGGTCTTAAAGTGCAAATAAACGGCAAAACGCTCAAAAATCTCTACAATGGTATAAGCGCAACTCAAATGGGCAAAATTGCGCGTTTCTTGGTTGAAAAAGAGATTGTCGATATCAACGGTTTGATTGTCTACGTCGGCGCAAACGACGCAAAAAACGGCGCGATATTGTGCGCACTCGTGCAAATGTTGCCGATTTTTGCAAAAACGGTGATTCAGGACGAAAGCAAGGACAGATTCGACGCAGAGTGCGGAATAAGAATAAGGATAAATGCCGTTCAAACCATAAAAGCGATTGCAATCGGCAAGGGAAGGTAATATGCAAAGTTTTGAAGAAATATTGCGACAAACGATAGAAAGTTTGAAAAAATCGGCAGAATTTAACGAGATTGTCGGGAAGCCTATCGTAAACGGTGACGGCACGCTCGTCTTGCCTGTGAGTAAAATAAGCGTTGGTTTCGTCGCAGGCGGCGCAGACTACGAGAGTGAAAAGAAAGTGAAATCGCCCGTCGGCGTAAGCGGCGGTGGGGTGAGTGTAACCCCGATTGGCTTTCTCGTTTGCGGCGCGCAAAAGAAATTCGTGAGGGTGGACGGCGAAGAAAACAAGTGGCTCGAACTTCTCAAAAGCGTTGCTAACGTTATGAAAAAGGATTGAAAAGAGGGAAGAATATGGACGATTTTTCAAAAAAAGCGGTCGTTATGGCGATTGCGATTGTGTGTTTGACAATCGCGATAATTTCTTCGTTTTCGATAGGTAACGTTGTTTATCCTATCAAAAGTATTCTAAAAAACGATAAAAACGAGAATTGTATCGGTGAAAACATTGCAAAAAACACACAAAAAGCAATCAACGTTGATATTTTGCAAACGGTGAAAAAAGGCGCAAGCGGCGCAGTTTGTATCGAGATGTCGTCAAGGCGCGTTTTGTACGAGGACGGAAAGGATGAGGTGTGCTACCCTGCAAGTACGACGAAAGTTTTGACGGCGTTGATTGCCATCGAACGTTTGCCGCTCGACAGAATCGTAACCGTACCCAAAATTGCGGAAGGCGTGGAAGGCTCGTCCATATATCTGAAAGCAGGCGATACGATAACCGTTGAAGATTTGCTATTCGGTCTTATGCTCAGAAGCGGAAACGATGTCGCCGTTACGCTTGCAACGGAAGTTGCGGACGGTATCGACGAGTTTGCCTCTCTTATGAACGAAAAAGCGAAAGCGCTCGGCGCGCGCAATTCACATTTTGTAAATCCGCACGGACTTCACGACGACAATCACTACACCACGGCGTACGATTTGGCGCTTATTTGCGCGGCGGCATACGAAAATCCCGACTTTGTGCGTATCGTCGGCAAAAAACAGAGAAAAATCGAAGTGAGCGGTGAGGCAAGATATATTGCGAACAAAAACAAACTTTTGAAACTGTTCGAGGGTGCAAACGGCGTGAAAACAGGCTTCACCAAAAAGAGCGGCAGGTGTCTTGTGGGTGGCGCGAAAAGAAGGGATATGCAACTTATAACCGTTGTGTTGAATCACGGCGATATGTGGAACGACACTGTTAGAATGCTGAATTTCGGCTTTGACAACTATGAAATGATTCCTCTTGACAACGCGCTTTTGACAAACGGAAACGAGGTTGTGAAAGTCAAAGTCAATCAATCGGTAACGCCGAACTGGCAAAACGTCAAATATCCTCTCAAAAAGGACGGAAGCGAAAAACTCGTAGTGGAATTCGTTTAAGCGAAACCCCGACAAAAAACAATTTAACTAATCAAAAATCAATTTAAAGTGTTCAGAAGATGGGAAAAATTTGCTTTGAAACCGCAAGAATTATGCCTGAATTACGCAAAAAAATTAAAGTAAATTAGCAAAATTCGCAGTAAAAACGACAATAAAATCCGTTTTTGGAAAAGGCAGACACCTTTTCTTTTCTAATGCGCTTTTAAGGAT
>CAVFCJ010000125.1:0-2284 GCA_963620965.1 bacterium | reverse complement strand
ATTTTAGGGTATTTCGTGGTATGAAAGTAAGCGTTGAAACTACATATAAATACATTAAAGGAGATGCTTATTATGGAACAAGATTATTGTGTCCATCCGGGCAAATAATGTCGGCGATTTTGCTATCAATTAATAAGTCGCCTAGATGGCTGGCGAATAAAACGAATACAGAATACGCGACAATTAAAAATATATTGGAAGGGGGAATAAGCGTCACACCTTCGATTGCAACTGCTTTCGAAAAGGCAACGAAGTTTCCTGCCCACAGCTTATTATATCAGCAAGAAAAATTTGAACTTTTCCGAAACAGTGTTAAAAAATGATGACAAATGAAACGTAGTGAGAAGCACTCTGTTTAGTAGCGGTTTTGTTTACCTTTTGAGAATTTGGTAAACAAACGGTAAACATTGTTTACATTTCTTTCCCAAGCGGAACACTTTTAGATATAAAAATAGCACCTACCGCAATTTCTTGATAGGTGCTATATTCTTCAAAATGCTACTGTTTAGTAGGGGTTCCTTACTTGGTCAAACCTTCTTGGACTGCGACTGCGCAAGCAACGCTTGCACCAACCATCGGGTTATTGCCCATGCCGATGAGCCCCATCATTTCGACGTGTGCGGGAACGGATGAAGAACCTGCAAACTGTGCGTCGGAGTGCATTCTGCCCATCGTGTCGGTCATACCGTAGGATGCAGGACCTGCCGCCATGTTGTCGGGGTGAAGCGTACGACCCGTGCCGCCACCGGACGCAACAGAGAAGTACTTTTTGCCGTTGTCAACGCACCATTTCTTGTAAGTGCCTGCGACGGGGTGTTGGAATCGCGTGGGATTAGTTGAGTTGCCTGTGATAGAAACGTCGACGTCTTCAAGACGCATAATCGCAACGCCCTCGGTGACGTCGTCTGCACCGTAAACTCTGACTGCCGAGCGTTCACCGTTGGAATATGCGGTTTCCTTGACAACTTTGACTTCGCCGCTGAAGTAGTCCATCTTGCTTTGGACGTAAGTGAAGCCGTTGATACGAGAAATGATAAACGCAGCGTCTTTGCCGAGTCCGTTGAGGATGACTTTAAGGGGTGTTTTTCTCACTTTGTTTGCGGTTCTTGCAATGCCGATTGCGCCTTCTGCCGCCGCGAAAGATTCGTGACCTGCAAGGAAAGCGAAGCACTTTGTGCTTTCTCTAAGAAGCATTGCGGCGAGGTTGCCGTGTCCGAGACCGACTTTGCGTTGTTCTGCGACCGAACCGGGGATGCAGAAGGATTGCAGACCTTCGCCGATTGCTTCTGCAGCGTCAGCGGCATTTACGCAATTCTTTTTGATTGCGATTGCGCAACCGACGGTGTATGCCCAAACTGCGTTTTCAAAGCAAATGGGTTGGATTCCTTTGACGATAGCGTTGCAGTCAACGCCTTTTTCGAGGCAGATGGCTCTTGCGTCTTCGAGGTCCTTGATGCCGTAGTTTGCAAGCACGCCGTTGATTTTGTCTATTCTTCTTTCATAACCTTCAAATGTTACACTCATTGTTTCGTCCTCCGATTATTCTTGACGCGGATCAATCCACTTAACAGCGCCGTCTTCTGCTTTATATCTGCCGTATGTGCCGGTGCATTTTGCAAGCGCTTCGTTTGCGTCGACGCCTTTCTTGATCATATCCATAAACACGCCGAGTTTGCAGAATTGGTAACCGATGATTTCGTTGTTTGCGTCGAGAGCTACTTTGGTGACGTAACCTTCGGCCATTTCGAGATAACGAGGTCCTTTGGAAACGGTGGAGTACATCGTGCCGATTTGGCTGCGGTGACCTTTGCCGAGATCTTCGAGACCTGCGCCGATGACAAGACCGCCTTCCGAGAATGCGGATTGCGTTCTGCCGTATACGATTTGCAAGAAAAGTTCACGCATAGCGGTGTTGATAGCGTCGCATACAAGGTCGGTATTGAGCGCTTCGAGAATGGTTTTGCCGGTGAGGATTTCAGCCGCCATAGCCGCAGAGTGAGTCATACCCGAGCAACCGATAGTTTCGACAAGAGCCTCTTGGATAACGCCGTCTTTGACGTTGAGGGTGAGTTTGCACGCGCCTTGTTGAGGAGCGCACCAACCGATACCGTGAGTAAGACCGCTGATGTCCTTGATTTCTCTTGCTTGCACCCATTTACCTTCTTCGGGGATAGGGGCGGGACCGTGATTTGGACCTTTTGCAACGCAACACATGTTTTCAACTTCACTTGAATATTGCATAGATAATAGCCTCCAAAAAGAGTGTTTTTATATTGTTATCGAT
>CAVFCJ010000124.1:0-2320 GCA_963620965.1 bacterium | reverse complement strand
CAAATTTTAAGTAACAATTTTTTGCCGTTGACTTCCGCTTTTCACTGTGCTACAAGCCCTGGCGAAAGGCGAATAAATCGGAGGAGATAAATAAAGTATCGTCCATAAAAATGTGTCACAGACTATACAAGCGCGACGCTTCGCGTCGCAGTCAAGCACCCGCCAAACAAACTCACTAAACTCGAATAAAAAGGTCTACTCAAAGCCGAGCGAAACGGGGCGTTCGCCGCTAAACGGCTGACAACGCACTATACATCCGCAAGCGGTAGCGGAAGTCTTTGCTATGCAAAGAACATCCCACCCGCCCTGCTACTTGGGATTCGTAGCGAGAGAATCGAGCGTAATAGCAAGCGAGTGAGTATACTCACAAAGCGAAGCGTCAGCCACGAAAGTGGGTTCGGCGCGCAACGCACGCCGAGGCATTTGACATTGCAAATGCCTCGAATCCCACCACCTAAAACGCTGAAACCCTACTAAACAGTAGGGTTTCAGGCGTTGGCGGAAGCGGTGGGATTCGAACCCACGAACGAGTTACCCCGTTACCGCATTTCGAGTGCGGGCCGTTATGACCACTTCGATACACTTCCTTATTGAACTGACAGTGAGCGTTTGGAAGTGGGCATTCAGGGCACGCTGTGCGTATTTGCATTGACCACTTCGATACACTTCCTTATCAATTTGTCAGTACTGTAATTATATTATAAATAATTTATTTTTGCAACAAATTTTGCACCACAACAGCATTATTGTTGACAATGTCGCGCAGCAATGATAAAACCTGTGCGAAACGCGTCGATTATTTGTCGTTGCGCGAGCAATCAATCTTTGACGACAAGCGTTGCTCAACACGTCGGACGTTATGCTTGCATTGTGAGAATCATATACGCTCTATTACTTGACGGACGGAAAAATCGTCGTATAATTATATATCATAAATTATATAACAATACTGATCATTATATAAAGGAACGGCAATATGAAAAAATACGCAATCGCAAACGCGAACATAATTTCGGGCAAATTGAACGACGGCGTTCAAAGCGGCAAATACGTTATTGTCGAAGACGGAAAAATCGCAAAAATCACGAGCGATAAGGCGGCAATCGACGGTTTGAAAGTAGTGGATTTGAACGGAAAATATCTTCTTCCCGGTCTTATCAACCTGCACGTTCACCTTCCCGGTTCGGGTATGCCGAAAGACACGAAAAAGCAGAACAAGAAAACCGTGCGCATGCTTATGAATCATACGCTGACAAAGTATATCGTGTACCGCATGTGCGCAAATTACGCCAAAGTCGAACTTATGTCGGGCGTTACGACAATTCGTACGGTGGGCGGACTCGACGACATCGATTCGAGGATTCGCGACAACGGCGCAAAAGGCAAGTTGAAAGTGCCGAGAGTGCTTGCTTCGAATATGGCAGTATCCGTAAAAGACGGACATATGGCAGGCTTGTTGGCATACGAGGCGAAAGACCCCGAAGACGGCAGACGCTACGTCCGCGAGATTGCCAAAACAAATCCCGACCTCATCAAACTTATGATCACTGGCGGCGTTCTCGACGCAAAGAAAGAGGGCGAACCGGGCGTATTGCGTATGTCCCCCGAAATCGTCAAAGCGTGCTGTGGCGAGGCGCACAAACTCGGATTTAAGGTTGCGGCGCACGTCGAAAGTCCGCTCGGCGTAACCGTTGCGCTCGAGGGCGGCGTGGACACGATAGAACACGGCGCAAACGTCGGCGAACACGAAATCGAACTCTTCAAACAGAACGGCTCGGCACACGTTTTGACCATATCCCCCACAATTCCCCTCTGCATGTTCGACCTATCGGTATCGGGCGGCACACCGCTTCACAAGGTCAACGGCAAAGTGGTGTTTGAAGGTATGCTCGACTGCGCAAGAAAATGCCTTGAAAACGACATTCCCGTCGGACTCGGCACGGACACGGCTTGTCCGTTTGTCACGCACTATGATATGTGGCGCGAACTTCGCTACTTCCAAAAATATCTCGGCGTGAGCAACGAATTTGCCATTCATACCGCAACCGAAGTCAACGCAAAGATTGCCGGCATAGACGGCGAAACGGGCACTATCGAGGAAGGCAAATCCGCCGACTTTATGGTTGTCGACGGCAATCCCCTCGAAAATCTGGAAGCGTTGCGCAATCCCAAAGCGGTGGCATTGCGAGGCGAGATGATAAACAATCCGAAAGTCAAAAAGTTCCAATACGTCGAAGACGAGTTGGACTTATACACGAAATAATAATGATAACGATAAAAAACGGCGCGATATGCGCCGTTTTTATTTTAGAATTAATAA
>CAVFCJ010000123.1:0-2422 GCA_963620965.1 bacterium | reverse complement strand
CACACAAGACGCGCGCGATCCGCAAATCGTTGCGATATACGACAGTTATGTTGCAGACGCAGCGGATAAGGGAGAAACCCCGTTGTCTTATGAAGAATGGCTCAACAGCATCAAGGGCGCAAAGGGCGACACAGGTGCTACGGGTGCAAAGGGTGACACCGGCGCACAAGGCGAGCAAGGCATTCAAGGCGAAAAGGGCGAGAAAGGCGATAAGGGCGACAACGGCGCAGACGGCAAGTCCGCATACGAACTCTGGAAGGAAGCTCAATCCGAAGGAGCAGACACTTCTTTGGCAGCGTTTATCGCAAGCATGGCAGGCAAAAACGGCACGAACGGAACTAACGGCACAAACGGTGTTGACGGTGCGGACGGTGCGGACGGCAAATCTGCTTACGATATTTGGAAGGAAAACACCACAAGCGAAGATAAGTCGGTTGAAGCATTCCTTTTGAGTTTGGTCGGCAGAGACGGTGCAGACGGCAAATCCGCTTACGACATTTGGAAAGAAGCACAACCCGAAGGTGCAAATACGACGGTTGTAGATTTCCTCGCAAGCCTCAAAGGCGCAAAGGGTGACCCCGGCGCACAAGGCGATCAAGGTATTCAAGGACCGCAAGGCGAAAAAGGCGACAAGGGCGACACCGGCGCACAAGGCAATCCTGGCGTAGACGGAAAAGACGGTAAAGACGGTAAGGACGGAGCAAACGGTAAAGACGGCACGAACGGCAAGGACGGAGCAAACGGTGTTGACGGCAAGTCTGCTTACGAACTTTGGAAATCTCAAGCCGGAAACGAAAATAAAACCGAAGAAGAATTCTTTGCATTCTTGAAAGGCGAAAAGGGTGAAACCGGCGCACAAGGCGCACAAGGCGCACAAGGTATTCAAGGTGAAAAAGGCGATCAAGGCATCCAAGGTGAAAAAGGCGAGAAAGGCGAGAAAGGCGTAGACGGTAAGGACGGTGAAACTTACATAGGCTTTTTTGTTGATACTCAAGAAAAACTTCTTGCCGCTTTGAGAATAGATAATGCATATATTGTTTTGCTTAACGACATTGAAGTCGATTGGGGCGGATACTGTGAAATCAATGGGGGCAAAACAATTACTTTGAATATGAACGGCAAAAATATCACTTTCGGTAAAACAGAGAAAAATAGTAAAGGAAGTTTTATTGTTGTCAATGGCGGAAGTCTCACGATAATAGGAAAAGGCACCATACAAGATGACCTTACCGAGAATTCTCCTATAATAGTTTGCGGTTCGAATGACCCTACTGCTGAAAATTATAGCGTTGTAACTATCGGAAAAGACGTTGTAATTAAAGCATATGAATGTATAAAAATCACATACGTAGTAGATAAAACCTATGAATATGGTATAAAAATCTTTGTTGACGGCACACTCAATGCGAAACAAACCGGAATCTATTTTGATTGGGAGTTTGTGGAAGATGAAGGCAATGTTCCCGAAATCACTTTGAGCGAAACTTCTGTTATCACAACAAAATCGCAAGGTATATCTGCATCCGGCTATGCAATATGGAATTTGTCGGGTAATATAATTACAGAAAGCACCTCGGTTTCAGAAGGATTTTCTACAAGCGGAAATGCATTGTCATTCAAGAGCGGTATAGTTACAATCAACGGCGGTACATACAAATCGACCGATGCCGCAAATGTGCCTGCTGAGGGACCATCTGGTTATAATAAGAACTCCGGCGCTGCTATTTGCTTGATAAGCGACAAAGCCGATAATTGCCCCAGAAAACTCGTGGTCACCATCAATGGTGGCACATTCGAAAGCGAAAATTGTTATGGTCTCTTGGAATGTATTTCATATAGCACAAATACAAAAACACTTGATGATGAATCAAGCTATACGCAACTGGTCATTAATGGAGGAACATTCACCGGCAAATTGGGTGGTATTTTGATTAAAGATATGGACAACAAGAAAGTTGTTTTCGGCGGAACGTTCTCGACTGATCCGACTGCATATTTGGCAGACGGAAAGGATGCAACCGAAAATAGCGGCAGTTGGACTGTACAGTAAGAGCTCTAAAATAAAAAAAGAGATAAATTAATTGACTATATGCGATACAAAGCGGCACGCAACGGCGTGCCGCTCTTGTTTTGTGCAATGTAGGAATGTGAAAAACAAGACGATAAAAATGGGTATCGCACCAAAGTGGAAAATTCAAATCTTCCATATGTCATTCCGAGGGAACGCAGTGACCGTGGGAATCAAGGCGAAGCCGCATTTCGCTACGCTGGATTCTCACGCTTGCGCTCAGAATGACGATTGGGTGGGAACACCCACACCCGAATTGAATTTTCCGTTTGTAATTGATAATGTGAAAAACAAGACAAGGTGATTTGTCAAACCAAGTGCAACACTTTGTTTAATTCTTGTTCAAACAAATCT
>CAVFCJ010000122.1:0-2511 GCA_963620965.1 bacterium | reverse complement strand
TTTTGGTGACGTCGATTCTCGAAGATTGAACTTCGTTTTCTTGCACTGCGGGTTGCGGTTGCGAAGTCGGCGCGACTTGCGGTTGAACTACGGGTTGAACGGGTTCTGCAGGTGCAACCGGTCTTTGCATTTGTCCGAAAGTGGGTCTGTTTGCAAAGATGTTTTGATTGAACACGGGTTGTTCTACTTCCGCTTGTTGTTCTTCTTCCTTGTCGTCGTCTTCAACGTTGGAAGCCGCTTGCGAAAGCGCGATTGCAAAAGATTTTGGCGGTTGCGGCGCGCTGCTTCTTGCAGGTGCAAGGTTTCTGTCCACAAAACCCGTTGCGATAATCGTGATTTCGATGTCTTTCTTGTCGGGAACGAACGCCGTGCCGAGAATAATGTTTGCGCTCGGGTCTACGACCTGTTTTACGATGTCGCACGCTTCGGTGACTTCGCCCAAAAGCATATCGTCGCCGCCTGTGATGTTGACGATGATTCCCGTTGCGCCCTCGATGTCCGTTTCGAGAAGCGGACTGAACACTGCGCCGCGCACTGCTTCTATAACTCTCTTTTCACCCTTGCCGTAGCCGATGCCCATATGAGCAAGACCTTTGTTGGAAAGGATTGTACGAACGTCGGCAAAGTCGAGGTTGATAAGTTCGGGATTTGCGATGACGTCGCTCACACCCTGTACGCCTTGACGAAGCACATCGTCCGCGATTTCGAACGCACGTTTGAAGGAAATGTTTTTGTCAAGCACTTCGATGAGTTTTTGGTTGGGGATAACCAAGAGCGTATCGACGAAGTTTTTGAGGTTTTTGATGCCTTCTTCGGCATTTTTCATACGTTGCGCACCCTCGAAGTTGAACGGCTTGGTGACAACCGCGACGGTGAGAATGTTCATTGTTTTTGCAATCTCTGCGATAACTGGGGCTGCACCCGTACCCGTTCCACCGCCCATACCTGCGGTGATAAACAAAAGGTCGATGTCTTTAAGCGCCGCTTTGATACGCTCACGAGATTCCTCGGCAGCTTTTCTGCCGATTTCGGGGTCAGAGCCTGCGCCCAAACCGCCCGTCATATTTGCGCCGAGTTGAATTTTGCAATGCGGAGGAACGAGGGACATATTGAGTGCTTGCATATCCGTGTTCATAACCACGAAACTTGCGCTCTTGATGCCTGCTCTAATCATGTTGTTGACGGCGTTGTTTCCGCCACCGCCCACGCCGACTACGACGATATTCGCCTTGCCGGGTTTCTTTTGAGAAACGGGTTGGAACTGTTCGTGAGTTTGCTCTTGTTCAATTTCCTCTACGGGTTGTTGTTGAACTTCCTCTTCTTGCACGGTTTCTTCTTCCTCTTGGGGAGTTTCCTCGCTCGGCGTCCAACCGAATTTTTCAAAATCTATCATTTTTTACCTCCGTTGAATAACTTTTTTATAAACGCTCCGAAGTCGAACTTCGACAGATTGTCCGCCATAACCAGAAGCGACGCTTTGGAGCAGTCGTCGGGTTTTACGAATCCGGGAAGTTTCG
Source organism: bacterium (assembly GCA_963620965.1). Taxonomy (GTDB): domain Bacteria; phylum Bacillota; class Clostridia; order Christensenellales; family CAG-917; genus CAG-475. The sequence continues at coordinate 994 of CAVFCJ010000122.1, read as the reverse complement.
GAGTGATGATTTCAATGTTTTTTCCGAGTTGTTCGCTCAGATACTTCTTTGCGCCGCGCATGGAGGCAACGCCCTCGCCCGTGAGATATACGGGCATATACGACGGTGCGTCTTCTTCGATGCTTTTGAGAATGTCGCCGATGACATCGGCAAACACATCAAGTCTGTTCTTTGCGATCTCGCAGGCATCTTGCGCATATACAGCATTTTCGCCGTCGCTGACAAGCACCGCTTCGTCGCTGTAATTGAGATTGAGATCAACGAGGCGTTTCGCCTCCTCCGCCATATCGAAAGGCACGTCCAACGCCTCGAATATGTCGGCGCAGATGTGCGCACCGCCCATGGAAAACGACTTCATGTCGAGGATTCCGTCGCCCTTTGCAATGCTGACCGACGAGGACAAATATCCGATGTCGATGAGCATATACACGTTGTCGCGCTGTTCCTTTTCAAGCAAAGACATGCACTCCGCCCAGCAGGTCGCAACGTATCTGACGTCGGTGAATCCGAGTTCGCTTGCAACGGTGTCGAACATATCGACGAACGCTCTTTCGCAAAGCATATAACTCACGCAAGCCTCGACTTGTTGAGCGTCCATATCCCTTACGTCGCTGTATATCTTGTCTTGTCCGTCGATGGCAAAATAGATTGCCGAAGTGTTGATTGTCAAATATTTGTTTTGGTCGAAATCGTCACCCTTTTTGAGAAGATAGGAAATGTCGTCGTCGATGACTTTGCGTTGTCTGTCGAGGCGCACGGAAACTTCTTTGGTGACGACTGTGACGAATTCGGCAGGTACGCCGATAAAAAGACGTTTGGTGCGAGAGTCCGCATTCTTCATCGCCGTAAGAAGAACCTCTTTTGCGATTTGCACGGTTTCCTTGCCGTCGAACCACTCGCCGTTTTCATAGCCCTGATGTTGTTTTTCGACAACAGACTTAATACCGAAAACGCTCTGCGCCCTCTTCGAGCCTACGATTGCGCTCACAAGGCG
>CAVFCJ010000121.1:0-2663 GCA_963620965.1 bacterium | reverse complement strand
CCCTCTGCATAAATTTGAGGGAACCCACGACGTCCGCTCCGCGTGGGGCAACACTGACGCGATTGACTTCGTAGCAATCGCTAGTTCGTTGCACGCAACGAACGGCAGACGGGCTGTTGGCAATACAAATCGGCTGAAAGCCGTGTCACTCGTTCACGGGCGAAAAAAATCCACACTCGCCCGCTCACTTGTACTTATCGTCAAGCTCGACACTCGCTACGGTCGCCGCCTTGCGGCTCCAATTCCGTCTGCGAATAAGCACATTCCGTTAATAAGTACGCTTCGAATGAGTGCGCGTTAAAAAAGTCCGCTCTGCAAGTTCGCGGACGACGGTTTCATCTCGTCTGCGAATAGGGAAATTCCGTTTATAGGCACCATTTACCCTTCTTTATAAAATAAAACCTCGATATTGAGATGAAGAACGCGAAAGGCACGAAGTGACGGAATAGCGATTGTTACGCTTGCGTCAATCGCGTCCAAAGTTATTCGCTCAATAGCGAGGTTTTAGGCGCGATTTAGCGAGGTTTGGTAAATAGCGTTAACAGCACGCTCATAATCAAAAGTATCCACCCCCACGATAATGTTAAGCTCCGACGAGCCTTGATCTATCATGCGAATGTTGACGTTGGCGTCGGCAAGCGCAGTGAAAAGCATTGCTGCGGTGCCTTGTCGAGACGCCATGTTGTGTCCGACGGTGGCAATCAGCGAAAGTCCGCTATGTATCTCGATGTTGTCGGCATTGATGGATTCTTGAAGCGTTGCAAGCACTTTTTGCATTTTGCCGGCGATGTACTCGTCACTGATTACGACGGAAAGCGTGTCGATGCCCGACGGAACGTGTTCAAACGAGATTCCTTCGAATTCGAGAACGGACAGAACCTTTCTGCCGAAGCCGATTTCGGAATTCATCATATCTTTTTCGATATTGATGATGGTAAATCCTTTTTTGCCGGCGATACCGGTGATGACCTTCTTTTCTTTGGGCAGATTCTTTTCAGCAACGATCATAGTGCCTTTGTGAGACGGATTGAACGTGTTTTTGATATTAATGGGGATTCCCACGCTTCTGACGGGGAAAATGGATTCGGGGTGCAACACTTCCGCCCCCATATACGCAAGTTCGCGGAGTTCGCGATAACTGAGATAATCGATGATTTCGGGATTGTCCACAATACGCGGATCTGCAGTCAAAAAGCCGTCTACGTCCGTCCAGTTTTCGTAGACGTCCGCACCGACGGCACGCGCGACGAGCGCACCCGTAATATCCGAGCCACCACGCGAAAACGTGGTGATTCTGCCGTCCTGATTGGAGCCGTAAAAGCCCGGGATAACAGCATATTCCACCCCGTCGAGTTTTTGTTTTATGAGGTCGAGCGAATAGTGCATTTGCAGTTTTTCGCCGTTGAATTTCACGATATTTTGTGTGTCAATAAACTCAAATCCCAACTTCTTTGCCAAAATCAGTGCGTTGAGATATTCCCCGCGCGAGGCGGCATAGTCGCCAGATACGCTGTTGTCAATGCCCGCCTTAACCTCGTCGAGAACGGGGTCTATGTCGAAATCGAGATCGAGAGCGGAAACAATGTCTTTGAATCGTTTTCGTATAACCTCGAAGGATTGCGTGCAGTTGCCTTTTTCTGTCTTTTCGTTGAAGCACGCATAAAGAGCGTCCGTCACTTTGACGTCGGCTTTGTTTCGTTTCCCGGGTGCGGAAACGACGATATATTTTCTTTGCGGATCGCTTTTAATGATATCTATCACACGGGAAATGGTTTCGCCGTTCGCCATAGAAGTTCCGCCGAATTTGCAAACTTTCATATCGAGTCCCTATATTATGTTATGCGCCGAGTCTTTGGTTAGACATCGGCGAAAATCGATTACTTTATCTTTTTTGCTTCAAAATAATATCTTTTTTCTTCCGCTTCGCCCATCGAGAACGCCTTGCGACAGAGAGTGCCGTTTTTGAGGACGTAATCGAACAATTCTTCCTTTTCGATTTTGGGCATAGCGATTGCGATGCCGTCGTTGCGAGAAGCAACGTCCTTGAGATGTTCGATGCCGTGAATGTAGTCAACCGTGCCGCCGTGAAGTTTGAGATACTCGTCGATTGCGTTTTGAATATCCTTTATTGCCTTTGCGCCTATACGGTCGACACTCAAAACGTACTCGCCGTTTTTGTCGAACGCTTTGACCTCTTTCTCGCCCGAAAGATTTGATTGTATATAGCGGACAAAGTCCTCTCCGACGCCAAAAACAAAGCGGTGAATCGGCTCGAAAACTATGCCGTCGTCGTGTAGGTTCTCGACCTCGCAAAGTGCGAATCTTGCGGGATGAACTGCCTTTTGCGCATCGGTTAATCCCTCTTTTATGCGATTCCAGTGCGCTTGCGCCGTTGCAAGGGAGTGGTTGCCGTCGCCGACTGCAAATATAAAATCGTTCTTATCGGTGCCATAAAGGTTTTGCACGGAATCGACATATTTTTCAAACGCGTCGATGACGATTTTTGAGTCTATTCTGTAACCTTCGAGGTGTCCTCCGCCCATATTGAGGTCGAAATCGTACACTTTTTCAAGCCCTTCTCGCGCCGCCCAGATAGGCTCTATAACCGAGTGCTTTCTGTCGTCGATGAGAAGCATGATGTGCGGAAGTTCGACGGGTGCGTC
>CAVFCJ010000120.1:0-2956 GCA_963620965.1 bacterium | reverse complement strand
TTCCGATTTGTTGAGAATATCCTTAATTTGCGCAAGAATATCATTTGCTTCTTCAACGCTGTTTTCGATGAGACGTTTGGTTTCTTTTCGTATGCTCTCGTCGAGTTTTTCGCGTTTTTCTTCGATACGTTTCTTCTCGATTTCGGCGTCTTTCAACGCTTTTGCAGCGTTTTCTCTGTCGATAGAGGCTTCGCTTACGAGTTCGGCGGCTTTCATTCTCGTCTTTTCCGCCGCTGTCAGAACGTTGTCGAATTGGCGTTTTTCAACGGATATTTTGCCCTTTGCGCTTTCGATAATCTCGTCCGAAAGTCCGAGTTTCTTTGCAATGGCGAGTGCGTTTGACGAACCTATCGCCCCCATCACGAGTTTGTAGGTCGGACAGAACGTGTTACTGTCAAATTCCATGGAAGCCGCCACGACGCCCTTCGTCACGAGCGAAAACTCTTTGAGGTCGTTGAAGTGCGATGTAACAAACGCTTTTGAGCCGACTTTGAGCAAGTATTCGGCGATACTGACGGCAAGCGCGGCTCCTTCGCCGGGGTCCGTACCTGCGCCGAGTTCGTCGAACAAAACGAGTGATTTTGATGTGATAACATCCAAAATTCCAATCGTATTTTTTATATGTGACGAGAACGTGGACAAACTTTGTTCTATGCTCTGCTCGTCGCCGATGTCGCTATACACGCCGTCGAAAGCTGACAGATTTGCACTCTTTGCAGGGATAAATAATCCGCTCATTGCCATAATCGTAAACAGACCGACAAGTTTGAGCGTAACAGTTTTTCCGCCCGTATTAGGACCTGTAATCAACAGCATTTTCTCGTCTTTTTGGAGAGCAAGCGACACGGGAACGACTTTTTTGCCGTCGATAAGCGGATGCCTGCCCGCACGGATATCGATGATTCCCGTTTCGTTGAGTTCGGGTTTTACCGCTTTATACTCTCTTGCGAGTTGCGCTTTTGCAAACACCATATCCATATCGACTATGGTGTTGTAACTGTAAGTTATTCCGTCCGCGCAACTTTCGATTTGATTTGAAAAATTTCTCAAAATCCTTTCGATTTCGAGTTGTTCGTTGACGAGTTCGACTTTGAGTTCGTTATTGAGTTCAACGATTTGCATGGGCTCGACAAACAGTGTTGAACCTGAAGCCGATTGATCGTGAACAAGTCCCGGAATCGTACCTTTGCAGTCGCTCTTTACGGGGATAACGTACCTGTCGCCACGCACGGTTATGATGTTGTCTTGCAAATACTTCGAGTACTGCGGCGAAGTTATGAAAAGTTGAAGTTTGCTTCTTACGTTGTCGTTGAGTTTGCGAATACGAATACGAATCGCGCGCAACTCGTTCGAGGCGTTGTCGGCAACTTCCGTTTCACTCAAAAACGCGTCGAAAATCTTTTTTTCGAGGGGTTCGTTCTCGAACAACCCCATAGCCATGCCTGTAAGTATCGGGCAATCTTTCACCTTGTCTATTGTACATTTCAGTCTTCTCGACACACGAAGCGACCTTCCGACTTTCATAATTTCGGGGATTGCGAGCGTTGCGCCCTTTTTCGCCTTTACGAGAATCTCGCTTATGTCGTCGACTGCGAAATTTGGCGATAAGGAATACTCAAAAAGCACTTTGTCTGCTTCCGCGGTTTCGTCGAGAGCGTCGATTGCGTCCGTGATTTTCTCGAACGGGACAAGCGACTTTGCCTTATCTTTTCCGCCTTGCGATTGCGCAAACGAGGCAAGTTTGCCGAGAATTTTGGGATATTCGAGCGTATTCAAACTCTTTTGGTCAAACATAACTTCACTTATATTTCGTTATCTACCGCCCAACATCGACGAAGCGTTTTGCTTCGTCGATTTGCGATTTTATATCGATTATCTGATCTTTGCGCCGACTTTGTGTTTGAGTGCGGACAAAATCTTTGCCATTTCGGCTGCGATTTCGTCATCGGTGAGCGTACGTTCGAGTGATGAGAATGCAAAACTCATCGCAACGCTCTTTTTATTCTTACCGATTTGTTCGCTCTTGTATTCGTCGAACACTTTTACGTCAGTGAGGAATTTGATTTTTGCGCCTTTGACCGCGTCGACTATGTCTTGCGCAAGCACGCTCTCGTCAACGACTACTGCGAGGTCGCGGTCGATATTCGGAAATTTTCCAAATGGAACGCATTTGCTCTTTTCAAGGCTTTCGCCGTTGAAAATGCCGTCAATTGAGATTTCTGCAACGTAAATTCTCGTATTGTCAACGCCGTAGTTCTTTTGTACGTTGGGGTGCAATTCGCCGAGATACCCCACGCTCTTTCCGTTTGCGAACACTTCCGCGCTTCTGCCCGGGTGCAAGAACGGTCTGTTAGCTCTTGCGTATTTTACTTCGATATGCAACGCTCTGAACACTTGTTCGATTGCGCCTTTAAGTTCAAAATAGTCAGCGCTGTCGCCGTATTCTCCAATGCAAAGTCTGCATTCTTCATTCGGTAATTCTTCAAGCGGAAGGCTCTTTGGCAAGTATACGCTCGCAACCTCAAAAAGTTTTGCGCTCTTGTTGAAGTGAGTTGCGTTGTAAACGAGCGTTTCAATCATACTGTGAGTAAGAGTCGTGCGCATAACGCTGAGCGCTTCGCCGAGTGGATTTTTGAGGCGGATTGCGTTTCTTGCCTCGTCGTTTTGGTCGAGATTCAAAAGCGTTGCGAATTTTGGCGACGTGAACGAATACGTCACGCTTTCCATGAGTCCGCACGCACGCAAAGTATCTTTCACGACGTTCACAAACTTGTTTTTGTCGGGAAGTCCGCCCTCTGCAAGTCCCGCAAACTCGAACAAAGTCGGTTTGATATGCGAATATCCGTAAACGCGGATAAATTCTTCTGCAATGTCGTTCACGCCTACGATATCTTCTCTGTCCTCTTTTACGAGCGCGACGAGAGTTTTCCCGTGTTCTCTGACCTCGATTCCGAGA
>CAVFCJ010000119.1:0-3057 GCA_963620965.1 bacterium | reverse complement strand
TTATCGGCGGATTTTGTTTCGAGATTTCAAAGGACAAAATCCTAAAAGACGGGTAATAAGAAAACTATGCAAATTCGACATATTGTATCGACATTGTTTTTTATATTATATTTATTTGACAATCTAAAAAACAAATTCTAAAATATGGGGCGCAATAAAAAGAAGGTAAAAGAAGGCATCGTATGCAAAAAGATTTGACCGTCGGCAAACCTATGAGCGTGATTTGGAAGTTTTGTTTGCCCCTTTTCGGCAGCATCATTTTTCAACAACTTTACAATCTCGCAGATAGCTTCGTAGCGGGAAAATTTATCGGCGACAATGCGCTCGCCGCCGTCGGTAACAGTTATGAAATAACCCTCATCTTCATTGCTTTCGCTTTCGGCTGCAACATCGGTTGCTCGGTTATCGTTTCAAAGTTTTTCGGCGCAAGAAAGTTCAACGATATGAAAACCGCCGTGTTTACCACTTGGATTGCTGGCGGCATTCTGTGTGCGATTCTTATGATTCTCGGTCTTACGCTCAGTGAAGGGCTTTTGAGCCTTATTCGCACGCCGAGCGAGATTATGGCGGATTCCAAACTATATCTCGACATCTACGTTTGGGGCTTGCCGTTCGTGTTTTTCTACAACATCGCAACTGGTATTTTCTCGGCAATGGGGGATAGCCGCACGCCGTTTATATTCCTCGCTTGCTCGTCGCTTGCGAATATCGGTATGGACATACTGTTCGTCGCAACTTTCAAAATGGGCGTTGCGGGCGTTGCGTGGGCGACGTTCCTTTGTCAAGGCGTAAGTTGCGTTCTTGCCGTCGTGTTCGTTTTGATTCAACTCAAAAAGATCAAAACCGAAGGCAAAATCAAAGTCTTTTCTTGGCGTATTCTGCGTGATACGGCGGTGATTGCCGTTCCGAGTATCTTCCAACAAAGTTTCATTTCGGTGGGCAACATCATCATCCAAAGTATGGTCAACTCGTTCGGCACGGTGGTTATGGCAGGCTACTCGGCAAGCATAAAACTCAACAACCTCGTCGTAACGTCGTTTACCACGCTCGGCAACGGTATTTCGAACTACACGAGCCAAAATCTCGGCGCAAACAAACCCGAACGTATTCGCCCGGGATTTATGTCGGGCCTGATTTTCGTTTGGATACTGTGCGTGCCTATCGTGCTTCTCTATATGCTTGCAGGCAAGCCGCTTCTTCTCATATTCCTCGAAGACGGCGGAAGCGAGTCCATACAAGTCGGCTTGCAGTTCTTGCGTATCGTGTCGCCGTTCTACTTTATGGTCGCGGTCAAAATCATTGCCGACGGCGTGCTTCGCGGCGGCGGAAAGATGGGAAGATTTATGATAACCACTTTTACCGACCTCATTCTTCGCGTCGTTATATCCGCATTCTTGTACAAGCCGATGGGACCGACGGGTATATGGTGGTCTTGGCCTATCGGTTGGGCGGTGGGAACAGTCCTTTCGGCGGCGTTCTTCTTCACGATAAAGTGGAAAAAGCACCTTCCCGAAGAAGTGTATATCCGCGAGCCGAATCTGCCTCAGTCGCTTGTAGATTGCGATGAGGAACACGCTACGGAAGTTCTCGAATTAGAGCAGGAAGCAACCGACGACGCGCTTGCCGCCGTTGAAACGGACAGCGAAAACGTCACCGAGTGATTTCACCGCAAACGGAAAAACTTGCAATAAATAAAACAGACTAATCGAATAACAGAAAAACGCACCGTCGGGTGCGTTTTTCTTTTTGACATAATAATTTTTGTTTGAGAAAACCCTCGTGTAATATTTTTACACGGAGGGCAGTATGAAATATTCAGAATGGCTTTATTTATGGCTCGACAATTATGTCGAGCCGTCAAACAAAATAAGAACGTGTCAGCGTTATCGTCAAATAATAGCGAATCACGTCATTCCGTTTTTAGGGAACAAAGAGATAAACGAACTTTCGCCGCTTGTATTGCAACAATACGTTTCGAAATTGCTTGCGCACGGCAACTTAAAGACAGGGCAAGGACTTGCGCCGAACACTGTAAACGCCGTGATTTCCATCGTTCAAAACTCATTGAAAACAGCGCATATGCTGGGCTATGCCGATAATTATGCGGCAAAAATGATAAAACGGCCGAAAGTCGTTGAACGAAAAGTGGAATGTTTTACGCTCGCAGAACAAAAAAAGATCGAATTTGCGGTGTTGAACGGCAAAAAATCCAAAATGCTCGGTGTGGTTTTGTGTTTGTATACGGGGTTGCGTATTGGCGAATTGATTGCGTTGAAGTGGCGCAACGTAGACTTGCAAAAAGGCCTTATCGAAGTGTGCTGTTCTTGCCACGATTCAAAAGACGGCATAGTGTTTGACAACCCCAAAACCGAAAGTTCTCGGCGCATTATTCCTATTCCGAAACAACTGATTCCGTTGCTAAAAAGTATGAAGAAAAATGATCGTTCGGATTTTGTAGTTTCTCAAAACGGCAAACCTGTTTGTGTGCGCTCGTATCAACGCTCGTTTGAACTATTGTTGAAAAAACTGAATATTCCGCATAAAGGGTTTCATTCGCTTCGACATACTTTCGCAACTCGCGCATTAGAGTGCGGAATGGACGTGAAATCACTATCGGAAATTCTCGGACACAAGAACCCCGTTGTTACGCTCAATCGCTATGCTCATTCGCTGTTGGAACACAAATCGGCAATGATGAATCGGCTTGGAAAACTGCTTTAATATGTGCAGAAATTAATGCAATTGATGAATTAATTATATTGATTTATTCAACCAAAGTCAATAAATCACTTATAACTTATACATTGTTGTTCCGTTTTTGCTTTTATTTATGAACAACGAATCATATTTTGTTCATCAATTGCATTATTTGATGTACATTTTCTGCGTTGAAATTTCATGAAAATTACCTTCAAATGATGTTGGAGGCATTATGAACCTATTATCGTTATTTTCAGGTTGCGGCGGCATGGATATTGGTTTTGAGGGCGATTTTTATTGTTTGAAAAAGTCGATAAATGAAGAATTGCACGCTGATTGGATTGAGTTATACTGTGG
>CAVFCJ010000118.1:0-3065 GCA_963620965.1 bacterium | reverse complement strand
GGAAATCAAAGACAACATCCAAAATTCAACGCTTCCTGACGACGATGTCGTATTTGCGCTTACAGACTTGTTCAAGGCTCTTGGCGACCCGACCCGCGTAAAAATTTTGAGTTGCTTGCAAGCAAGCGATATGAACGTGGGGGACATCGCCGACAAACTCGGTATGACCACTTCCGCCGTATCTCATCAACTTCGCGTGCTTCGCGCAATAAAACTTGTCAAAGGCACAAAAGAGGGCAAGGAAGTCAGATATTCTCTCGACGACGACCACGTTACGCTCATAATGCAATGCGGTTTGACTCACGTCAACGAGGAAAAATAATTCCTCGCTGTCCAAAATACAGGGTGCAAGCCCCTGATTTTTTAGAGGCAATATTTGAATAGTTGTTCAATAATCCAACTGTTCAACAAAGAAAACATCATAGAATTTAACCCAAAAGGGAAGCATAGAAATCCGAAAAGGAGAAACTAAAATGAAAAAAGTTTACAAACTCGAAGATCTGGATTGTGCCAATTGCGCTGCAAAAATGGAATGTGCCATTCAAAAACTTGACGGCGTACAAAACGCATCCGTCAGTTTTATGGCTCAACGTCTCACCATTGAAGCCGATGACGCAAACTTTGACGAGATTATGAAGAAGGTTGTTAAGACTTGCCGCAAGATTGAACCCGACTGCACAATTATTCTATAAAATGCACTATTTGGCGAACAACGTCGTCAGATGCGATTTTCTCACAAGTCACGTACGCCCAAGTACGCTCGTTGTTCAAAAATCGCATCTTCCTTGTTCTTCATCCAAATATTGCATTTTATGAGCGAGTGCTTGCTTTGTGAGGGCGTGGTTAAACAAACACTTATTCAAGGCGCACTTATTAACGGAATGTGCCTATTCGCAGACGGAACACAAGCCGCAGGGCGGCGAGAAAAGGGAGCGCCGAGCTTGACGGATAGTACAAGCGACTGCGCCGTTTGGGTGCGAAGCTGGCGCACAAAGCGCAGTGGCACGGCTTTCAGCCGATTTGTATTGCCAACAGCCCGTCTGCCGTTCGTTGCTTGCAACGAACTAGCGATTGCTACGAAGTCAATCGCGTCAGTGTTGCCCCACGCGGAGCGGACGTCGTGGGTTCCCTCAAAGAATGCAGAGGGGGAACGACGGTAGGGGAAACACGTGAGGAAGGGGGAAGCTGAAAATATATTATGAAAAAAATCAAACTATCAAGAAAAGAAAAGAAGAACCTCATTCGCATAAGCGCTGCGCTGTGCTTGTTCTTCGTTATACTCATCGTTGACAAAACGCTCGGACTTGCAAAGGCTGTCGGCGGACAGTACGGCTGGCTTTTGCCGTTCTTCCTCTATTTTGCCGTGTATATGGTCATCGGTTACGACGTGCTGTTCAAGGCGGCAAGAGGAATCGTACACGGTCAAGTGCTTGACGAAAACTTGCTTATGTGCGTTGCATCTCTCGGCGCGTTCGCGCTCGGCATTTACACGAGCGTGACGGGTAGAGAACAAGAAGGTTTCGACGAAGGTTGCGCCGTGCTTTTGTTCTATCAAGTCGGCGAATTCTTCCAAAGTTACGCAACAGGCAAATCGAGAAAATCAATTTCCGCACTTATGGACATCAGACCCGATTACGCCAACGTCAAGAGGGGGGACGGCGTCATCGAACAAGTCGATCCGAGCGAAGTTAAGGTTGGCGACGTCATTGTGGTTTACCCCGGTGAAAAAGTGCCTCTCGACGGTATCGTGACAAGCGGTTCAACAACTCTTGACACCAAAGCGCTCACGGGCGAGTCCCTTCCCAGAGAACTTTCGGATGGTGAAGATATTATCAGCGGTTGCGTCAATTTGACGTCGCAAATCGAAGTTGAAGTGACAAAAGTATTCTACGATTCGACTGTTTCTAAAATACTTGACCTCGTTGAGAACGCTTCGAGCAAGAAATCCAAAGCGGAAAACTTTATATCGAGATTTGCAAAATACTACACGCCGAGCGTGGTCGTGGCTGCAATTTTGCTTATGGTTATAGGCTGCGCGGTCACAAGAGACTGGTACACCTGGATATACAGAGGTTTGAGTTTCTTGGTCGTTTCCTGTCCTTGTGCGCTCGTTGTTTCTGTGCCTCTTTCCTTCTTTGCGGGTATCGGCGCGGCTTCGAGATTCGGCATTCTCATCAAGGGTAGCAACTACCTTGAACTTATGAGCAAGGCAAACGTATTCGTGTTCGACAAGACGGGAACACTCACCAAAGGCAACTTTGCCGTAACCGACGTTGCGCCTGCCGACAGAAAAGACGAGATTATTCGCCTTGCCGCCATTGCGGAAAACGACTCGAATCACCCGATTGCACGCTCTATCGTGGCTTGCTACAACGGTGAAATAGAGGGCGGTTATACGCTTACGAACGTAGCGGGCTTCGGCGTGCTTGCGACAAAAGACGACGACGTCATCTATTGCGGCAACGAAAAACTTATGAAATCCTACGATATTCCTTATGTTGCACACGAGGGAATAGGCACTGTCGTGTACGTTGCGCACAACAAAGAATACGTCGGTTCGCTTCTCATAAGCGACGAAATCAAGGACGAATCCGTATCCGCCGTCGGCGAACTCAACAAAATGGGGTGCAAAACGGTTATGCTCACGGGCGACAACGAGGCTATCGCTTCCGACGTGGCGGGAGAAATCGGACTTTCGGCATACAAAGCGTCCTTGCTCCCGCAAAATAAAGTGGAAAACGTCGAGCAAATGCTTGCAGAAAAGAAGAAAGGCGACGTGCTGTGCTTTGTCGGCGACGGCATAAACGACGCGCCCGTGCTTATGCGTTCGGATATAGGTATTGCTATGGGCGGCGTGGGTAGCGACGCAGCAATCGAAGCGAGCGACGTAGTGCTTATGCAAGACGATTTGACGGGTATATCCACTGCAAAACGTATTTCAAAAAAGACGATGAGAGTGGTGTACGAAAACATCGTCGGCTCTCTTGCCGTAAAACTTCTCATTATGGCGTTGAGTGCGACGGGCGTTCTCGGCAGCGCTACGATGTGGATTGCGGTTTGCGGCG
>CAVFCJ010000117.1:0-3072 GCA_963620965.1 bacterium | reverse complement strand
CCTATATTCCTCGCTTTTTCGATATTCTAAATTCTTGTTTTTATTTTTCAAATTCGATTTTATCAACTTCCCCCTCCAAAAACATATCACCGCCACCTATTTCCAAAATGTGCAGGTTTTCTCCGTCAATCGACATATTCCCGCAATCAAGCCGCATTTTTATATTCGTATCCGACGTTGACAAAACTCGTTTTATACCGCAAATCACGATTTTCTTTCTTGACAGCATGTTGAGCGTAAAAGGGAACATATCTCCCGCAACGTTAAGTTTTCGCCTTATCTCGTCTTTGAACATATGAAATTGTATGCAAAGCGCACTACAAATACCACTACATCTGCGCCCGATATTTAAATTCCGCAACTGCGCAAAGCGTAATATCACTGTGTCGCAGGCGCAATATAACTGCGCAAAAGTGCAACAAAAAAAGAGCCTTTTTAACAAAAACTCTTTTTTTGTTTGCATCGATTGCAATTTGTCTTTCTCAAACTAACCTTTGATTTTAGTTGTAATGCACCGCATATCTTTCAACCAATATGCTCATCTCTTCCGCTGATATTTTGCCCTTTGCCTGTGCGACTTTCATATACTGAACGTTGCAACCGTCAAACATTGTTTTGGGCAACGGAAGCATCGCGTTGAACTCTTCATAGGTGTAAAGCCCGTATGTTTCGATATCCTGCGCCATCTTTGTTTTGTCGTACATCAAAGTGTTTGCGTCCACGTCGAAAATGTTGACGATGCTACTGATGCCGCCCGGGACAGACAACATATCGTTGACATAGAAACAGAAGTGATTTTTTGTCACCAAACTGTATGGAACTGTATCGTCGCTATACACCTCGACATCGGTCAACATGACTTTTTCCCAAGTCATCTGCCCGTCTGCCGAAAGCGTCTGTTTGTTGAAATAGTGTCCGATATATTTGTCGGCATTTTCATCGACAAAGACATACTTGTTGAGGTCGAAATCCCAAAACGCGTGTTCGTAAATAACGTCTACGGTGGTTCCGTCCGAAAAACTCAACTTGATTATCTCGTATACGCCCTGCTCGTCTTCCTCGACAAACATTATGGGAGCCGAGTCAAACGTTCCCGTCATCAGATTCCACACAAGCAAATTCTCATTGCCTGTCAAGTCTTCGATGTTGACTTTTTCGCCGCTTGACAAAGTGACCTTTGTCCCTTTTGCAACACACCAACTGCCATCGTAGTAATAGAATGAACTTCCCAAAGTGTTTGAAAGTGCCCCGGCGGTTGTGCCAATATCCAAGGTATTGTTAGGATATACGAAGGACGCAAAAACGCTGCCCGTTGCTATCACAGACAACAACAAACACATTGCCGAAATACACACTATTTTTTTTGCAATGCTATGCATATCCTCACTCTCCTTTTTCGATTTGTTCGGGGGCATTGTCGCCCGCCTCTTTATCATTTGCAGCCGAAACGTTTTCTTGGTTTGCTTGACTGTCGTCCTTTTGGTTCTCCTGGTTGCTGCTCGCTTGGTTTTCTTGCTCGTTTGCGGATTGCACGGGGCTCTCTGCGTCACAATCGAACGCTCCCTGTTCTTTCAACACAAGATATCTGCTGTTGATCAACTTTGAGAACTTGTGCTCCACAATCGACAAAACGACCAACACAAGCACCATCAACAGCATGCATATCCAACCTGCCGGCGATTGGAAGAACACGATAATGCTTCCTACAAACGGCACTCTGTTGCCATTGTAAATTCCTTTCATTTGCGAATAGGAAACGCGCAGAAGGTCGCTGGATTCGTTTGAGTCTCCGCGGAAAGTGTACAACGTTTGGCCGTCCACTTCTTCGATCTTGATGATTCTGTGAATGATCAAGGTGTCGTCTGCCGCTTGATATGCGACAACGTCATACAACTTTATGTCTTCCTGCTCGGGCATAGGTGAGAGGAAAATCAAATCATAACGCTTGATTTGATCGTTCAAATCGTTTGCCTCGAGATATTTGTTCTTTTCGTTTTTTGACGCCATCGAGCCGGTGTACACGACTTTCGGAACAGAAACCGAAGTTGTTTCGCTCAACTTTATCACCAAAGCAAACACCGTCACCCCAAGCAAAATGACGCTCAGCAAAAGCGGCACAACCAACCCGAATATAACGTTTGTTGCTTTGCTTGTTGATTTGTTTGCCTTTTTTTCGTGAATGTACTCCTCTTTTATCTCGTCATCCAACAACCCTGCTACGATCATTTTTTGCTTCATTGTTATTATCGATCTGATCATAATCAAAAAGAATACGACCAATGCGATCATAACGATAAAGGAGACTACAAACATGTATATATCGAAGCTCATTTTCAAAAAACTCCAAAAAACATAAAAACAGTTATCTCCAAAAAAATCATCAATAACTGTTTTTATGCTTCATTCATTTGCTCACTTCAAATTACGCTTCAACAACGTACTCGCTGAACGTTATCGTGATTGTCGTGGCTTCATATGCGGTTTTATAGGCGTTATATTTAGCTTCTGTTTGCAAATAGAAATCAGTTACTGTAATATATTCCTTTATATCTTCCGCATTGACCGTAACAGTCTTGCTCTTTGCTCCGCTGTTCAACACAATGTCGGTTGCCGTTGAAGTGAGAATCGCTTTGCTGCCGTTTCCGTCATTATAAGTATTTGTTCCGCCGATGGCGATTGTTATCTTCCAAGCAATGCCGTTTTCTCTTACATCATCGTCTGCGTTTTCAGCCGGTGTGAACGTTGCGGTGACCGAACCTGTGAAAGAACTCAAAACAGTGTGATTCTTTGTGGCTGTTTTGGTTGTGTCTCCACTGTCAACCGTCAATGTCAATGAGTTTGTGCCAAGAGTTATTTCACCTTTCTTTTCGGTGGTATCGGCACCTGCGATTACATTGCTTTGGAATGTATTCGACTTTGCTTCGGGCGTGCTTTGTGCATACACAAACGTTGCATAAACGCCGCCGACAGTCAACACCAAAGCCATAACTATGGCAACTGTCAATCTTCTTATACTTTTAGTGCTTTTCATATAAAGCCTCCTAAATTTTATTTCCACGCGAGATTTTATTA
>CAVFCJ010000116.1:0-3143 GCA_963620965.1 bacterium | reverse complement strand
GCTTTTATTTGCGGATTGAGAATGCAGGCAGGCTCGAAAAGGTCGTTTCTGGCAACTTCGATTGCTTCTGCAACCGTCGTAGGAGCGTTTGCACCGTCAAATTTTTCGTCAAGCAATTCGTCGAGCATTTTATAGCATTTTCCGCTGTCGCTTCCGCCCTTTGCGATAATCTCGCACACCTCGATTTTACCTTCGTTTTTTAAGTCATCAATCTTTTCGCCTATGCCCGAAACTCTGCATACGCCGCCGTGAACCATATACGGCACGTCGCTGCCGAGAGATAACAAAAACTCGACATCTAACGGCATGTTTCGACCTTTTTTGCGCAAATATTCGATTGCGGCTTTATACACGCACGCTATCGCCGCCGACGAGCCGCCCAGCCCTGCGCCAAGAGGTATTCCTTTGAAAATTTCAATCTTTCCGCCAACTTGCAAACGCTTTGCGATAATCTCGAATTTGTCGTACGCAAAGAACAAAAATCTTTCCGCGTCCAAGCCGTCGAAACCGCCCTTTACAAGCACGTCAAACCCGACTTTTCCGTCTACGGGGCAAAACTCGACAACGTCCACATACTTTTCATACGGACACACAATCATATCGAGGGTGTGCATATTCCCTCTTTTTCCGGTTACGGCAAGCGACAGATTGAGTTTTGCAGGAACTTTTGCGATAATCATTTTTGCAGGTCCTCACTCAAATCGAGCGCAATATCGAACTCGGTGTTGTAACCCTTTATGGGCTCTTTTGCAAGTTCGATGCTTCCGCCGTGCATAGTGACTATCTTTTTGCAAACGGCAAGTCCGAGCCCGGAGCCTTGATTGTTGCGAGATTTTTCACCCACCGCGAACGCCTCGAAAACGTCTTTTTTCGATTCCTCGTTTATGCCGAGTCCGTTGTCCGCGATTGCGATTTTCGCCATGCTCCCTTCCTTTTTCACGCTGAAAAGCAGCGTCGAGCCCTTCGGCGTATACTTGAAGAAGTTGCCCGTTACGTTTTCAAACACGCGCAAAAACTGACCTTTGTCCAAGTCGCAAACGAGGCGTTCTTCACAAATCTGCGCGTCGAGATTATATCCTCGTATCTCGAACTCGTCATATATTTCGGCAAGGAAACTTCTTGCCAACTCCGCAACGTCGCAAGGCTTTTTGTCAAGTGCGAAGTCGGGGTGTTCAAGTTTGTTGTACTCGTAAAATTGATTGATGAGCGCAACCATTTGGTCGGATTTGTTGAGAATGATTTGCAAATACTTTTGCTTGTCCTCGTCACTCACCAAGCCGTCTTTTATCGCCTTCGTGAAGCCTTGAATTATGGTGACGGGGGTTTTGAGGTCGTGCGACAAGCCTGCAAGCATACGTTGTTTATCCGCTTCGAGCGCAAGACGTTGCTTCTCGCTCGCGTCGAGAAGGTCAACCATCTCGTTGAAACTGTCGTATAGGTGCTCAAACTCTTTTGAGCCTTTGTAGTTCAAATGCTCGTGATTTTCTTTCGAGGGGAACGTCGTCATAGCATAGGACAACATCGCAAGCGGTTTTTGAACGTGCTTGTTGATGTAGCGAACGTAAAATACCATAACCGTTGCAAACAACGCGAGAATACAAAGCACGATAACCACGATAAACAAATAAACGACGGCAGTGTTGTTTTCGTTCTCGGTGAGAAAAACGGCGTAATAATCCATGCCGTCCGTACCCTTAAAGGAAAGACGATACATCCTTTGTTCGGAATGCACGGCGTTGTAGGTGAGGTATTCGTACTCTTGTTGCGTAAAGCTCGTTTGGGTTGTGGAAATGGACGACGAAACGATGCGATACAATCCGTCCTCGCCCTTGCTCAAAAGATAGTAGCGCTCTTGCGGATTGCCCTCGCTGTCGTTGTAACTTATGGTGACAAGGTAGTTATACTTGTCGGTTGCGAGTTTGAAATTGTGCACTTCTCTCGTTTCGCCGACGTCGTAGCGGACTATGCAATCGAGTTCGCCCTGCGTGTAAATGCCGTTTTCTGCGCGAGTAGAATAAACGGTGTTTCCGTCCGCCGTGACGACTTCGAGCCACCCGTTGTCGCCGAGAATTTTGTTTGACGGAATCTTTTTGTAGTTGCCGTTTTCGAGATAGGTTTTATAGTCGGAAATGTTCTTTTGACGTATGTTTATGCCGTTTGGAGAAAATGCCCAATTTGCAAAAATAAATATGACAACCACGCCCAAAATTATAATCAGCGAAAAGGAAACAAAAATGCGAATAAGCAACGCAAGGAAACTTACGTTGTCGATGTGCGGTACTTTTTTCATCCTTTTGTTACACCCGCCTTTTTTGCAATTATCGTCGCAATCGGCACTTGAATCACCGCTTTGCAACTCATAATCCTCATTTTTGTGCAGTTTATTGTTTTTCAATCTTATATCCGAGACCTCTTAAAGTCTTTATGTAATGCGGATTTTTCGGGTCGTCCTCTATCTTATCGCGAATGTTTGAGATATGCACCATCATAGTGTTGTCGTCATTTGCGTAATAGTCGCCGTTGACTTCTTCGTATATCTGCATTTTGGTGAACACCCTACCCGGAGACTTCATAAGCATAAGCAAGATCTTATACTCGGTTGCGGTGAGGTTGACGGGAACGCCTCTCTTTTCGAGAGTGAGCGTGTTCGTGTCGAGTGTCAATTCCCCTATTGTAATTTTGCCTGTGTCCTCGTCCTGCACATTGCCGAATTTATAGAAACGGCGCAAGTTTGCGTTTATGCGCGCAATGAGTTCGAGGGGATTGAACGGCTTGACCATATAGTCGTCCGCACCGAGATTAAGCCCCAAAATTTTGTCGCTGTCAAGCTGCGCCGCCGAAAGAATGATAATGGGGATATTGCTCTTTTGACGGATATATTTGGTCAATTCGTATCCGTTCATTCTGGGCATCATTATATCGACGAGTGCGAGGTTGATTTTTTCCTTGTCGAAAATCTCGCACGCGTCAACGCCGTCCTTCGCACGGAATGTAACGAATCCTTCGTTTTCGAGATAGAGTTTAAGCAGTTTGACTATATCCTCGTCGTCTTCCGCGAGCAAGATATTGAAACTCATCTTTCACCTCAAATATATTTATCGTTAATCTTTATGGATAAATTATAAAATAGATACAATGATTTT
>CAVFCJ010000115.1:0-3159 GCA_963620965.1 bacterium | reverse complement strand
GTGTTTCCTTATGCATTTGAAAGGATTAAATGACAATTATATTAATCAAATTAGAACTGGAATAAGTAGAATGCTTGAATAGTAAAAAAAGAGGCGACGGACTTTGAGTCCGCCGCTTCTCTTTTATAGGGAAAATTATGAGGGGTTTTAGTTTGTGCCGCCGTCGGCGGCAAGGGGATTAGTGTTTGGACGAAACGGTGATTTCGCCGTCTTTTGCGTCCACGACTATCGTGTCGCCCTCGTCCATATTGCCTTGCAAGATTGCTCTTGCAACTTTTGTTTCGACGTTGCTTTCGATGTAACGCTTCAAGGGTCTTGCGCCGAAGGTCACGTCGTAGCCGCCGTCAACGATGAGGTCTTTTGCCGCTTGCGTAACTTCGAGTTTGAGGTTTTGTTTGTCAAGCCTCGATTCGAGTTTTTTGAGCATTATGTCGATAATCTTGTACACGCTTTCTCTCGAAAGAGGCGTGAACAACACGGTGTCGTCAAGTCTGTTGAGGAACTCGGGGCGGAAGGTTTGTTTGAGCAGTTTGTCGATTTGCTCTTTCGCCTCGTCCGTGATGTTGCCGTCCTTGTCGATATTGTCGAGGATTATGCCGCTACCGAGGTTTGAGGTGAGAATGATTATCGTATTCTTGAAGTTGACCGTTCTGCCTTGGCTGTCGGTGATTCTGCCGTCGTCAAGCACTTGAAGCAGAATGTTGAACACGTCGGGGTGCGCTTTTTCGATTTCGTCGAACAAGACGACAGAGTAGGGTTTTCTTCTCACTGCTTCGGTGAGTTGTCCGCCCTCGTCGTAGCCGACGTATCCCGGAGGTGCGCCTATAAGACGAGATACGCTGAATTTTTCCATATATTCCGTCATATCGATACGCACGATGTTGCGCTCGTCGTCAAACAGATAGGAAGCGAGAGTCTTTGCAAGTTCGGTCTTGCCCACGCCCGTCGGGCCGAGGAACAAGAACGAGCCGATAGGTCTGTTCTCGTCGGATATGCCCGCACGAGAACGAAGCACCGCTTCGCTCACCGCGTCCACCGCTTCGTTTTGTCCGATGACTCTCTTGTGAAGTTCGTCGGAAAGGTGAAGCAGTTTTTCCTTTTCGCTTTCCATAAGTTTGGTTACGGGAATACCCGTCCACTTTGCCACTATCTTTGCGATTTCGTCCGCGGTCACTTCGTCACGAAGAAGGGAAGAGCCTTTTTCGGATTTCTTTTCCGCTTCTTCCAGTTTCTTGGTGAGAGCGGGCAGTTCGCCGTATTGAAGTTGCGCCGCCTTGCCGTAGTCGCTATTGCGTTTTGCTTCCTCGATTTGAAGATTTATGCGGTCGATTTCGGCTTTGGTGTCTTGCACGCTGTTGATTTCCTTCTTCTCGTTGTCCCATTGTGCTTTCATTGCGTTGAATTGGTCGTGAAGTTCGGCAAGTTCTTTTTTTATGGATTCGCGACGGTCAACGGACAGTTTGTCGGTTTCCTTTTCAAGAGCCATTTCCTCGATTTCGAGTTGCATAATCTTACGGCTGATGACGTCCATTTCGGTTGGCATACTGTCGATTTCCGTTCTTATCATCGCGCACGCTTCGTCCACGAGGTCGATTGCCTTGTCGGGCAAGAATCTGTCGGTGATGTATCTGTCCGAAAGCGTTGCCGCCGCAACGAGCGCTTGGTCGTGAATACGCACGCCGTGGAAGATTTCGTATCTCTCTTTCAACCCGCGCAGTATCGCAATCGTGTCCTCAACCGTCGGTTCGTTGACCATAACGGGTTGGAAACGTCTTTCGAGTGCAGGGTCTTTTTCGATGTATTTTCGGTATTCGTCAAGCGTTGTCGCGCCGATACAATGCAATTCGCCTCTTGCAAGCATAGGCTTCAAAAGGTTGCCTGCATCCATACTGCCTTCGGTTTTGCCCGCGCCGACGATGGTGTGAAGTTCGTCGATGAACAGAAGCATTCTGCCGTTTTGCTTCTTGATTTCGGTGAGGACGGCTTTGAGTCTTTCCTCAAATTCGCCTCTGTATTTTGCGCCGGCGATAAGCGCGCCCATATCGAGCGCAAAGATGTGTTTGTCTTTGAGTCCTTCGGGAACGTCGCCTCTGACGATACGTTGCGCAAGTCCTTCCGCGATTGCCGTCTTACCAACGCCCGCTTCACCGATGAGAACGGGGTTGTTCTTGGTTTTTCTCGAAAGAATACGGATTACGTTTCTTATCTCGTCGTCACGACCGATGACGGGGTCGAGTTGTCCGCGAGCGGCTCTTTCGACCATATCGTGACCGTATTTGTTGAGCACGTCGTAAGTGTCCTCGGGGCTATCGCTCGTCACTTTCGAGGTTTTAACTTGCGAAAGCGCGTTCATAAAGTCCTTTTTGTTGAGTTTGCACTTTGCAAACACCGCTTTGAGGGCAGGGGTGGGATTGTCAAGAATTGCTGCGAATATATGCTCGACGCTCACAAAGTCGTCGCTTTGTTTCTTTGCGTCTTTCTCGGCTTGCGAGAGCATAAGCGAACAGTCTTGCGACAAGTACACTTCGCCCGCGCCGTTACCCGTTACCGACGGCATTTGAGAAAGAATCCTATCGATTTCTCTCAAAAGTTGCGGTGCGTCCGCGCCGCATTTGGTGACGAGTTTGGGTATCAAACCTTCTTCGTCGTTGAGCAGAGCGTATGCGACGTGTTCCTTGCAAAGTTGTTGATGATGTCTTTCAAGCGCAATGTTTTGCGCGGCATTTATAGCGTCAAGCGCTTTTTTCGTAAATTTGTTGGTGTCCATAGTTCATACCTCCTTTGAAATATGTTCCGTGTCGTGCCGCCGTCAAACGTCTTTTCGTTGCCGCGGCTCGCCGTTTCTTTTGCGACCTTGGCAATCTTTTTGCTTGACTGTTAGCACTCTTTATCTTCGATTGCTAATTATAACACCAAATTTTGCGTTGTCAATATATTCTGCACAAATTTTTGATAATTTTTTCAAGGGATTACCACTTATTAACGGGATGTGTAATTTCGCAGACGGAACACGAGCCGCAAGGCGGCGAGAAAGGGAGCGCCGAGCTTGACGGACAGTACAAGCGACTGCGCCGTTTGGGTGCGAAGCTGGCGCACAAAGCGCAGTGGCACGGCTTTCAGCCGATTTGTATTGCCAACAGCCCGTCTGCCGTTCGTTGC
>CAVFCJ010000114.1:0-3165 GCA_963620965.1 bacterium | reverse complement strand
GTTTCATTTACCACAATACGTTTTAAGTCTATTTCGTTTAATATGTCACAAGACCTTTTCGACTTGCAGTCTTATTTTTCGCAAGACTTTTTCGGCTTGTCATTCTTCTTTGGCGGCGCGGCAAGATACTGATAAAAATTGCATTCGAGTTCGCTGTTATACAATTTTCTCACTTTGTCGGCACGCGCACCGAAATACTTTTCAAAGGCTCTATACGAGGTGATTGCATACACACACCACTCGTCGAGTTTTCTTGTCATCAATCCGAAATCTCTATACAAAACTTTCAATTCCGCATCATCCATAAGTCGTTCTCCATACGGCGGATTTGTGACGATAACGCCGTGCGAAAAGCGTGACGACACGTCTCTCATATCCCCAACTTGCAAATGGATTTTGTCTTTTACACCCGCTCTTTCGGCATGTTTTTGTGCAAGTTTTATTGCGTCTTTGTTGATATCAAAGCCGCCTATATGCAAAACTCTGTCTTTTATCGAATCCTGCGCTTCTTGCTGCACAAGGTCTCTTACGTTTGGCACATTTTTAAAACTCTCGCATGCGAAATTACGGTTCATGCACGGTGCGATGTTAAGTCCTATCAACGCCGCTTCTATAGGTATCGTTCCCGAACCGCAAAACGGATCGATAAACGCCCTGTCGGGATTCCACACAGACAGCTCGATCATAGCAGCGGCGAGCGTTTCGCGTATTGGCGCGTCGCCGAGATAAGTTCTGTATCCTCTTTTGTGCAAACCCTCGCCCGACGTGTCGAGAGTTACCGTCACAACGTCGTTAAGCAAAGACACTTCTAAGTCATAGACCGCGCCGTTCTCGTCAAACGAGCCGCCAAGCGTGCTTGTAAGTTTTGATATAATCGCTTTCTTGGTTATGCTTTGAACGGAGCGCAACGCAAACAATTTGCTGCTTTGCGATTTCGCATTGACGATTATGCGGCTATCGCGCGTCACGACGTCTTGCCAACGCATGGCAAATATACCATCGAAAAGGTCATCGAAAGTTTCCGCTTTGAACTTGGCAAGGACGATTCGCACTCTGTTTGCCGTGCGCAAAAATACGTTTGCCCGAAGCACGTCCTTATAGTCTCCCTCGAATTCTATGCGTCCGAAATTTGCGCCGCTTGGATTGTAGCCAAGCCGCAACAACTCGCGCTTACACACGGCTTCGATACCGCTTGCAACCGCCACTTCTATATTAAGTTTTCCGTCAAAAATACTGTCCATTCGTAAAGTTTTTAACATCAGATTGCTTTTGCAATTTTATTGTTTTATTGCACGATTTTGCGTTTAAAATTCTTGTTTTAACATTATAAACGTCGCATTGTGCAATTTATACGTTTGCTAAGTCTTTGATGACTTCGCTTGCCATGACCATTGCGGCAATGGCAGGGGCAAAGCAAATGCTACCGGGGATATGCCGACCATTTTCTTCGGGCATGTCCTTTGGGACAAGAGGCGTTTCCTTCGAGTAAACGACTTTGAGGGATTTTATTCCCCTTGCTTGAAGTTCCTTGCGCATAACCTTTGCAAGCGGACAAACACTCGTTTTGTAGATGTCGGCAACTTCAAAATTAGTGCCGAGTTTGTTGCCCGTACCCATGCAGGAAATTATCTTTACATCCGCCTCTTTCGCACACTGAATGAGCGCAAGTTTTGCGCTCACAGTGTCGATTGCGTCAACGATATAATCATAGTTTTCAAGCGGCACTTCGTTTGCTGTGTCGGGCATATAAAAGAGGTCGTACGTTTTGACGTTGCAATCGGGATTTATGGATTTTATTCTTTCCGCCGCAACTTCCGTTTTACGCCTGCCAACAGTGTTCGTAGTCGCTAGAATCTGACGATTGAGGTTGCTCTCGGAAAACGCGTCGTTGTCCAAAACAGCGATCGTTCCCACCCCGACTCTTGCCAACGCTTCGACAACGTAGCCACCTACACCACCCATGCCGCATACCAAAACTCGCGCGGATTTAAGCGATTCGATTTTATCGCCTATAAGCATTTTCGTGCGTGAATACATATCTACCATAATTTCAGTCCTTTATAACGCCTCGTCTTCTCAATTCCTCGCCGGTGTTCTCGCGCTTTGGCTTTTCCTCTTTGGTGACGAGCGCGCCGAGTGTGTTGGCACTGCTCTCGCAATAGAGGTCGTAGTAGTTGAGTTCGCCTCTCATGCGTTTTTGGTGCAATGATTTTGAGCCGCACCATACGATAGACGGAAGCGCGATTACAACGAGATACAGCGGTCCGAAAATCAGCGACTGTATCGTGTGTCCGTACTCGTGAACGCGAGCGTCCCTCGTCCATACCTCGGGACGATTGCCGTTGACGAATATGAACAAGCCGAGCGATATGCCGCCCCAGTTTCCGTCGTGATAGGTGAGAATCGCGCCGTGATAAAACTCGTGTTTGCAACGTGTATAGCGAAAAAATAAAATAAGTCCCATCAACGTTTGCAAAAGTCCCCAAGTGCATTGAACGCAAAGATACAAAACGCTTTTCAAAACCTTTGTTGCTTTCATAAACTCACCTCACAATCATTGTACATCAAAAAAGCGGATAAATCAACCGCGCATTACCCTTCGCCTTTGCGATTGACACTACATCGCCGCAATTTCCCAAAATTCCGACAAAAGATTTGTCCGTCATAAATAATCGCAAAAACGCAAACAATAATTGACAGCAACACTTATTGTGTATTATTATATAGCTACAACAAATCAAGGACAAATATATGCTGCACAGTTGTTTCCCCGAAAGGTTAAAATCTCTCAGGCAAGAGAAAAATATGCTACAACAGGATCTTGCCGAGCATCTCAAAGTGTCTAAATCCACGATATCAGGATGGGAAGTCGGTCGCAATCAACCGAGTTACGACACGTTGATTGAACTGAGCATATTCTTTGGCGTATCAGTAGACTATCTGATAGGCAGGAGAAACTACTAAAAAATTAAGCACTCGTCGAGTGCTTTTTTTATTTCAAAATATATACCGTGTATTAATTAGCGTAGATTCTTTCTCTACAAGAGTGAACGGCGTACTCTTTAATTGAAGCTCCCCCCCTTCCTCAGGTGTTTGGACTTCGGCGTTTGCTCGTTCGCTTTGGCTACAACACATTCACTGGATGTGTTGTTTAACGCGTCGCGC
>CAVFCJ010000113.1:0-3170 GCA_963620965.1 bacterium | reverse complement strand
CGAAAACACCTCTTGAATGGCAACCCTAATTTACAATTTGTAAATGAGTTGACAGTCAAAAAAAATGCTTCTAAATTTATTATAATAAAACTGTGATATTGAGATGAAGAACAAGAAAACGCCCTTTTGTGAACCCGCCCAACATACAAAACGTACGTGAAGGGTAAGTAAAAGGGCGTTGCCGCAGTTATTCGCTCAATAGCACAGTTTTATCCTATAACTCGCAAGGGAAGAATCAAATAAAGCCATCTGTCGCCTTCCCCTTTAATAATTCCGGGGGCTGTTGAAGTGGTGAAGTTGAGTGTCACAAACGGCTCGTCGATAGCATGCATACAATCGATGATATATTTGGAATTAAAACCGATGGTGAGGTCTTTGCCTTTAAGGCCGATTGTAACTTTTTCGTTGATTTCGCCGTCGTCGCTGTGTGCATTGAGGGATATGGAATCTTCTTTGATTTCCATCTTAACATATGACTTCTTTTCGGCGCGATTGATGAGAGATACGCGGTCAATTGCGTTTTCAAACAACTTTTTATCAACTGTTACTTCAGTTGTAAACACGCTCGGAATGATCTTTTCGTAATTAATGTAGTCCTCACCGATGAGTCTTGTGACGATCTTGGTGTGAAAAAGATCAACCATAATATAGTTTTTCTCAACATACACGGTGATTGTTTCCTCGCCGTCATCGATAAGACGAGAAAGTTCATTCATACTCTTTGCAGGCACGATGATTTTGTCAACTACGCCGTTGTTTTTGATTTGTGCTTTTGCAAGGGCAAGTCTATATCCGTCGGAGGCAACCGCTTCTACTTCTTCTTCCTTAATATTGAGGCATACTCCGCGAAGGGAAGGTCTTGCCTCGTCCACTGCAACGTTGAAGATAACTTTGGATATTATTTCTTTCAACTCCTTTTTGAGAATGATGAAAGAGTTTTGCGTGTCAACTTCTTTAAAAATGGGATATTCTTCTGCGCTCATACATTTGATTTGAAGTTCGCTGTCCAGATATTTAATGATGAGTTTAGAGCTGTCTGTTCCGTCAAGTTCAACTTGTTCTTCCTCAATCTTTTTGGCATAGTCGGCAAAGAGTTTTCCCGGCACGACGATTTCACCCTCGATAAGCACTTGCGCGTTGATTTTCTTTTCAATGGCAAGTTCGAGATCGGTTGCAAAAATTGTGAGCGTATCGCCAAGCGCTGTGAGTTTGACACCGTCGAGAATAGGATTATTTCTCTTAACAGGAAGTGCCTTTACAACTTTTGCGAGAGCGTCGCTCAATTCGTTTCCTTGACAAATAAGTTTCATATTCCGCCTATATAATTATTATTGTTTATTTTTTTAATAATGATAACATAAATAAGTGATGTTGACAAGTGGAAAATCAATCATTAACCACAATCTCTTGCAATCACAAATTAGTTTTATCGCAAGATGTTGTCATTTTCACCGTGTAGATATGTTGATATTTCACCTTAGGTTATCAACAATGTTTGCACCTTTGTTCGCATTTGTCAACAAGCCTTGTTTATCGTCAAAAATTCAGGCTCGAAAACGAGAATGTAAGCGAGAAAATGTAGCCGATAACAAGACTTATAATAAACATCACGCCGAATACCGCAAGATTTCGTTTTGTATGTTTCACGTCCTTAAACAGATATACAAACGCAACGCCCGCGTTCATACAAAGTCCGCCAAGAGTTGCGCCGAATCCAAGTCCGCCCATAATGTAAAGTTCGCTTATCACGACGGACGAAACGCAGTTGGGAATCGCGCCAACTATAACCGCAAGCAGCGGCGCAAGGTATTTGTTCGACGTAAGGAAGGTTATTAAGTTTTCTTCACCGACCTTATTCACGATTATGCCGAATATAAGATTCACCACGAGAACGTATGCGAATATCTCGAGCGAGTGAAGAAGGGGATGTACAACAAATCTATTGATTTTCTCTTTCTTTTCGGATTTTTCCGTCTTATCTGCGTTCTTCGAGTCCTTTTCCTTTTGCTTCAAGTAGTTTGTTTCTTCCTCGTACTTTTCACATTCTTTACACTCATCGCAACAACAATCAGTCTTTTCTTCGCCCTTGGTTTCAACAAGTTCCGCGCCATTGCAATCGGTGAGTTTAATTTTGTAGTTTTCATTACAATGAGCAATGTGATGTTCAACTTTCTTTCTACTCTTTGAAAGAATTAGGTCGATCGTATATCCAAACACAAGACCTAAAACAAACTTAAAAGCGAGTAATGGCAAGACATGCAAAGCCTTGTCCGGCGTGCCTAAAAATATAGGCAATGCTTCGTCGCTCGTCGCAATGTATACACCTATCAACGTGCCGACGGTTATGTGTTTTTTTTGATAAAGATCGGTTGCTACCACGCTGAATCCGCATTGAGGCAACAGTGAAATACTTACGCCGATTAGCGGTGCGAGTTTGCCTTTGAGTGATATTTTTTCAGACAGTTTCGGCTCGATAAGCGCAATGATGTATTGAAAAACAATAACCACCGCAAATATTTTCAAACTATCCAAAAGCGCGTCGATAATAACTTCTTTCATAATGCTTATATTATATCACACTAAATACAAATAAGACTTTATTTTTTCAACATTAAGGATTAATAGAAACAATATAGTTAAAATTACCTCTAAATATAAAACGTAAGTAATGTAAATTTTACAAAATAACAAGTTTATCATATTGATTTTCTTATATAAACTACAATTTACATTAAAAACAAGATAAATATTGTATTTTAGGTTTCTTTATACATAAGCATCATTTTTTTGAATAAATCCTGTGTGGAAGGCGGCGTGTAAGTGCTTGCGTTCATACCTACTTCCGTGGTTTTCAAAATGCATTCTTCTGTTATTTTGCCCAATATGAGTAAAAAATAATAAATAGAGTGGTGCATAAATACAAAAAATCGTTGACAAATTCTCTTGGAAAGATTATTATAAACAAGCATTGAAAAACAAATGCCTGTTTAGCTCAGTCGGTAGAGCATTCGGCTGTTAACCGAAGTGTCGGGGGTCCGAGTCCCTCAACAGGCGCCAAAAAAGAACGCAAATGCGTTCTTTTTTTTGCGCGTGTTGAGCGTCCCGATACAAAGCGGGTGATTTGTCAAACCAAGTGCAACACTTTGTTTAATTCTTGTTCAAACAAATCT
>CAVFCJ010000112.1:0-3341 GCA_963620965.1 bacterium | reverse complement strand
AAATATACCCTTTTCAAAATCGATTTTTTTCGGCAATAAAAAACGGTGCGACGATCGCACCGTTTTTTATTTGATCTTTGTTGCTAATTACGCTTCCTTGATTGCGCCGACGGGGCAGCCGTCTTCACACGCGCCGCAATCGATGCATTGCTCGGGATCGACAACGTATTTGCTGTCGCCTTCTGCGATTGCTCCGACGGGGCAAGTATCTGCGCAAGCACCGCATTGGATGCACTCATCGCTGATAACTCTGGGCATAGTTTTATCTCCTTACAAATATATTCGCTTTCGCTTGCAATTATATTAGCACAACGCTTTGATTTTGACAAGTCATAATTTCATTATTCCCGATATAATTTGCTCGTATTCGCTCATAGCGGATACAATTCAAATCGGCAAGAAGAAAGTCGCACTCTGCGCACGGCGTATTTTCTCTTTTCTCGCTCAAGCACGAGGTCGGGCTTGTAGGCGCAATCCTTGCACTCGCACTCGAAAATCGTTTTGTACGGACAATGCGCAAAGGTCATAAGCGGTATATCCTCGTCAACGGCAATGCGCTCTACGTCGTCGCACGCGAGGAAATCCTTATATTCGCACGAGGGCATATACGCGCTTGCACCGAGTGCTTTTGCCTCGCGCGCCGCAAAGACGTTGGCAATGTTATGCCCCTCGCCCGCAATCACTTCGTAGCCTTGCTTTGCAAAGTACAGTCCGTATATATTCTCGCTCGCAAGGCGTTTTATGCCGCTTTCCTCAACGGCTTTTTCAAGCACTTTCAAGTCCTTGCCGTTTGCAAGTATCGGCAAATCGAGAATGACGTTATCAACGCTCAAATCCAGCAAATCAAGCGTTCTTCGTATGTTTTGTGCCGAATAAACGTCGGGTTTGAGCAAAAACGTTTCGTTTGCCCTCACAAGCATGCTTTTGATTTTCTCGCTTTTCACCACTCGGATTTCCTTTGCCTCGACCTTTTTTACGCAATCGAGAACGGAAAGCAATTCGTCCGCTTTATCCTTGTCAAACACAACTTTTTCGGGTGCGTTCGCTAATATAATTTTCTCTTTCAACTCGGCAAGCGCTTCGCGGCGCAAAGCGTTCACAACCGACTTTGCCACGAACACGCCGTCGGTGTTCACTCGGCAAGTGGTCACGCAAAAACCGCTGTCGCCCACTTTCGAGCAAGCCGCCGCCACGTCGTTTGCGCTCATAGGCGCGTTTTTCGCCTTTTCGAGCGCTTGCTCGGTGCGCTTTTGCGCCTCGCATTTGCAATCGCCCTTTTCGTATATCGCCTTAATTGCGAGCGGCATACCTTCCATAGCCTCGACTTCGAGTTTTATCGGAACGTAACGCTTCGCTCTCAACAGTTCGTCGTCCGCCTTCGCGTCGAGAATGAGATTTACTTGCCAACCGACCTTAACTTTCGTTTTGGTGACGAACGAATACGCGCCGTTTCCGCATGGCTTCGCTTCGCCTATGCCCAAACTTGCATTTTCTTTGTCGCCGTCGAAAAATTTGAGACCGTCGCCCTTTTCGAGCGGATATTTCGTCGCAACGGTAATCTCGAAAAGTCCGTCCTTTCCGAAATCCTTTACGCTTCGCACAACGCCTATTTTTATGCCCGTATGGTTGTTGAATCTCTTTTCGATGACTTTCGGCGTGCCGTCGTCAAGATACGCTCTTTCAAGGTATTCGCCTCTTGAAAAAGCGATTTTCAGCATAGTTTTCGTCTTGTCGTCGAGAATGGGATTCTTTCCGTTTTCCGCTTCGTCAATCGCCTTTCTGTACGCTTGCACGGCGCACGCGACGTAGCCTTTTCTTCTCAATCTGCCTTCGATTTTGAAAGAGCATACGCCCGCCTCGGCAAGTTGTTTAATCGACGAGTAAAGACACAAATCCCTTGCGCTCAAAAGGTAGCCGTCGTAGGTTTTTCCGCCCACTTCCGCGCGGTAGGGCAAACGACAAAGTTGCTTGCAAAGTCCTCTGTTTCCGCTCGCGCCTTGTTCCTTTGACGAAAGATAGCAGTTGCCCGAAAACGCCACGCAAAGCGCGCCTTGCACGAAATATTCGATTTCGAGATTCGTGTTTTGCTTTATCGATTTTATGTCTTCGAGTTTCGTTTCTCTTGACAGCACCACTCTCGAAAATCCCGCTTCTTCGCACATCTTTGCGCCGAGAAGGTTGTGTACGCCGAGTTGCGTGCTTGCATGAAGCACAATCCCGTCAAAGCACTTTTTCAGCACATTGCATACGCCAAAATCTTGCACCAAAAATGCATCGACTTTTGCATCAATCGCCGCTTTAACGAGCGATATTAGGTCGCTAAACTCGTCGTTTTGCAAAATCGTGTTGACGGTGACGTAAACTTTCACACCGTAAAAATGAGCGCGCGAAACGATTTCGGCAATGTTGCCGCAATCGAAATTTTGCGCTTTCATACGCGCGTTGAAGTTGTCAAGTCCGAGGTATACCGCGTCCGCGCCGCTCTCTATCGCAACATCAAACGCTTCCGTATCACCTGCGGGTGCGAGAAGTTCCAACATACTTTGAGTATAGCACAAAAGCGTATTGCTTTGCAATCGACTTTTGAAATCGTTTGCGCAATTCGGATTTGGTGCTATAATCTTTTTATGACCAACTTTTTATGCCCCGTATGCAAAAAGCCTCTTGCTATGAAAGAGCGTTCTGCCGTTTGCCAAAACGGTCATCTTTTTGATTGTGCGAAAGAGGGATATTTTTATCTTCTTCCGCCAAAGTCCAACGCCCCGGGCGACAACGCCGAAATGGTGAGGGCGCGCAGAGATTTTCTCGATTGCGACTTTTATGCGCCTTTGGCAGAGGCAATCGCAAGCGAGATTAATTTACGTTTTGCAAATCGCCCTGTCACCCTCTTGGACGCAGGCGCAGGCACGGGCTACTATTTGTCGCGCATAATCAAAGCAAGGCGCAACGAAAGCGACGTTTACGCCGCGGTCGATATATCAAAAAATGCCGTAAAAATTTGTGCAAAGCGCGCAAAGCAAGCGGACGTTGCGGTTGCAAGCGTATACGATATTCCCGTAAAGAACGATTTTGCCGACGTCGTGGTTTGCGTGTTTTCGCCCTTTGCTATGGACGAATACGCGCGAGTGCTCAAAAGCGGCGGCATTCTCGTTTTGGTGTACCCTTGCGAAAATCACCTCATAGAACTTCGCCGCGCGCTTTACGACGACGTGAGAAAGGTGGAAACGGATTTGCCGAGCAGTACACTCTCGCTTTTAAGCAAAAAAGAAGTCGCGTATTCTTTCAATCTCGAATCCTCGAAACAGATTTCCGACTTGCTCACGATGACACCATACGTCTAC
>CAVFCJ010000111.1:0-3342 GCA_963620965.1 bacterium | reverse complement strand
TTCCGCAACTCGAACACGCAACGCAATCGCGGCGGAACAATGTTCCTTGCGCTTGTGGTTGCATCTGACACTACGCGTCGCAAATAAATTTGCTATGCTTCGTTATATTAGCCGCTTTGCGCTTTCACGAGTCGCGTCTCCCCTGCCAAGAAGGGAAGTCCTATTTTATAGGACTTCTTTTTCTTTGCAGTTTTTCCGCAACTCGAACACGCAACGCAATCGCGGCGGAACAATGTTCCTTGCGCTTGCGTGCGCTATCCTTATAAAAAAATAAAAAGCGTGCCGAAGGCACGCCACCAAGCAAGCACTCACGCGGAATTTTGGTATGAGTTTTTATCCATCTAATTTTGAGAGCAGAGAGGGCTTGCGCGGTTAGTGGAGCAAAAACCTAACAAGGCTATTGACAATACACATAAATGTGTGTTGTCACAGCCTTAGTGACGGTTTTTGCTCTTATGCCGTATGATACTTCCTCGTTCTATACAACAGCCAGTAAATGAGCGAACTCAACGGCAGGTTGGTGAGCAGAACCATTGGAAGTACGATTGATTCGAGAATAAGGTCGATGTCGTTGACGTTTGCACCGAGTCCGAAGAATCCAATGAGAATGCAAACGACGGTCAGTTCGATAAACAACATACCGCGATTGAGTATCGACAGTTTGAAGTTGAAGTTTGCTCTTGTTCGCCTTGTCGGGTTCAAAAGGTAGATGACGGTCGGCACGAGGCAGAGTGCGTTACCAACCAAAAGTATGGGCAGAAAGTAGGCGTAACTGACTCTCGTTGCGAGCGAAGCCCACATTATTGCGACTTCCGCGACGAAAAACGCAAGAATTATGAGGAAAGTGTCGCGGTTGAGTCTGTTTGACTGTATGAAGTTGAACGTGTAGTACTCGGACGTGTTTCCTCTGTCGTATGGGCGAATCTTGAAGCCTTTTGCGTACAATCTCGTCTTTATATCGCTGTCCGAATAGTCGTTGTTTTGTTGCGGTTTTTCTTGTTGGGACTGTACGTCCGATTTATTGTCTTGCAACGAAACGAAGAAATCGCGATAATTCACGTCGTCCTTTTCGTAATCGAATCCGCCTTCTTGCCTCGATACGACGGCAGATGTGACGAAGTGACCTTTCGAATCGACTTGATTTTTGCTTTCGAGTTCGGCAGGGTAGAATTGCTCGTTTGCAGGCGTTTGCGCATAGGCTTGAACGGTTTGTTGTTCTTGTTGCGCTTGCTGTGCCTGTGCTTGGGCGGCTTCCGCTTCTTGCATTGCAGTTCGCTGCTCTTGCTCTTTTGCGAGTTTGTCGTCGATTTGCGCTTCGCGCTCGTCGAGTTGCTTAAATATGTCTTTAAGCGATGTTTGCGAGCGTTGAGTTTGTTCGACTTGATTGGTATAGCCGTTTATGTAAGTGTGTTCTTGCGGCTGAGCGTGCGAGTTAAACGCGTAAGTGCGCATTTCCTCTTGCTTTTTGTATTCACTCTCGGCGTCGAGTTTGGCGAACATTTCTTCGAGAGTTTGAGAGGGTTTTGCCTGTTCTTGGCGTTTACGCTCGGCTTCTTCTTCGGCGCGGCGTTTTTCCTCTTCCTCCGCAAGACGTTTTTCTTCTTCGGCGTGCAACTTTTCTTCTTCCATACGGCGAAGCATAGATTTCACGAGTTCGCGGTCTTCTTCGCTCTTTTTGAGTTGTTCTTCGGTTTTGCGAAGTTGCTCGTTGCGTTGGCGCGATTCTTCTTCGGAGAGTTTGAGTTGCTCGTTAGCCTTTTTCGCTTCTTCCTCGCTTTGGCGAAGTTGCTCGCTGACTTTTTGAGTTTCTTCCTCTTGCTTTTTGAGTTGCTCGTCTTTAAGACGTGCCTGTTCGTCCTCTTGTTCTGCTTTTTCGCGCAGGGAAGAGGCATCCTCTTCGCTCACTTCGTTTCCGTATCGGTCGAAAAACACTTTTTTCTCGACGATTTTGTCCTTATAAACGACTTTGGGTTTATCTTCCGCGTCGCGTTTGGAATAGGGGCGAAGGTCGCTCGCCTCGAATGGAACGGGGACGGTGAAATCGTACTCGTCGCTCGAAACGAGTTTGTCGAGAATCGTACGAGAATACTCGTATTCGCTCTTTTCTTTGGTGAGATAGGCTCTGCCTTCTTTTGTGAGCGTGTAATAGCGACGTTTTCCACCGCCGGTGTCGTCGGGGTCGCCGTCGTACGATGAAACGAGCCCTTGCTTTTCAAGTCTTTTGAGTTGATTGTAGAGGGTGGCTTGCTTCAAAACATACTGCGAATTGCTTTTATCCTCTATTTCTTTGAGGATTTCGTAGCCGTACTTATCGTCGCTAAGCAAACAACCGAGAATGATTGTTGTCACGTTGCCGCGGATAAGGTCGCTGTTGACAGAAGATATATCCATATATTGCTCCGAAAATTGATAATATAATTTTAGCAAACTATTATAAAATAGTCAATATTATATAATAGTAAATGACGGCATTTGCAATGTTTTTGCGATTTTTTCTCAATCGTTTTTGTCGGGGCGCAGTTTGACGACCTGTGCGGCGAGTTTTCTGTGGTCTTCCTCGATGGCGGCGTAGTGCTTTTTTGTGGTGTTTACGTCGCGGTGACCGAGAACATCGGCAACGAGATATATGTCGCCCGTTGCTCTATATAGGTTTGTGCCGAACGTACTGCGCAACTTGTGAGGAGATATTTTTTTGAGCGGCGCAGCGGTTTGAGCGTACTTTTTGACGATATTTTGAACGGCTCTAACAGAAAGCCTCGAAACTTGCAAAGACAAAAAAACTGCGTCCGTGTCGCCTGTATTTAACTTTTGGCATCTTTCCACAAGGGATTTGCGTTCGGTGTCGATGTAGGTTTTAAGTGCGTCGGCAACCTCGTCGCCGAAGTACAAAATGGCTTGATTGCCGCCTTTTCTCGTGACTGTGAAAGCATTTGTTTCAAAATCAATGTCCGAAATGTTGAGTCCAACGCACTCGCTCACACGGATACCCGTGCCCAAAAGCAGGGAAACTATTGCAA
Organism: bacterium; assembly: GCA_963620965.1. Taxonomy (GTDB): domain Bacteria; phylum Bacillota; class Clostridia; order Christensenellales; family CAG-917; genus CAG-475. The sequence continues at coordinate 325 of CAVFCJ010000111.1, read as the reverse complement.
AATCGCGTGCGCGCGTGTTGCGTTGCACTTTGCGTTGATGTTCGGTCATTCCCGCGCCGGTTTCTGCCGCATCGAGAATGCGTTCGACTTCTTTTTTTTCGAGCCTTATGATGTCCTTATCGTGATTTTTTGGCATAGTGAGTTTTGCCGACACGTTCTGATTGATTCTGTCGTGATTGTACATATACTTGAAAAACGTGCGTACGGTCGAAATTTTGCGCGCTTTTCCTTTTTCTGAATTGGTTTTTTCTTTGCCGTCAAAGGAATAGTAGGACAAATATTCCATATACGCTTCGAGATTGCCGAGCGTGATTTTATTTAGGTC
>CAVFCJ010000110.1:0-3352 GCA_963620965.1 bacterium | reverse complement strand
AAGTTGCGCCAAATGTTTGACATTGATATTGAATATTGATAAGATATAGAGGCTTACGAAGACGTAAGCAGTTTTTTAGTGTGCAAAAAGAATATGGACAAAGAAAAACTTGAACAAATGCTTAACACCTCTTCAAAAGTTGTCGGTTCCAAACAGGTTTTGAAGGGAATATCCGATTCTACCGTCAGGTGTGTGATCGTAGCGTCGGACGCCGATGCTCAGATAAAGAAGAGAATCGTGGCGCAAGCAAAAGCCAACGGCGTGGAAATCGTTTACGTCGCTTCCAAGAAGCGGCTGGGCGAAATCGCGGGGGTGGAAGTGAGTGCGGCGACTGTCGGAATTGTCGAAGCAAAGGCATAGAGTCTTGATTGCACCTGTTGGGTTGCAGGTACATTCGAAAAATCTTACAGGAGGAACAATAATGCCAACCATCAATCAACTTATCAGAAAAGGCAGAGAGAAACAGGTCAAAAAGTCGCTTACGCCTATCATGGAGCAATGCCCGCAAAAACGCGGTATTTGTCTCAGCGTTACGACAACTTCCCCCAAGAAGCCGAACTCCGCTCTTCGTAAAATCGCAAGAGTTCGTTTGGTGAACGGAATGGAAGGTACTGTTTACATCCCCGGCGAAGGTCACAATCTGCAAGAACACAGCGTGGTTCTCATCAGAGGCGGCAGAGTCAAGGATTTGCCTGGTGTGCGTTATCACATTATCCGTGGTGCTCTCGATACGGCAGGCGTTGCAAAACGCGGTCAGGCAAGAAGCAAATACGGTGCGAAACGCCCCAAGAAATAATTTTTTCGAATGTATTACTAAAATTAGGAGGTTACTATGCCAAGAAGAAGCGGCGTGCCTAAAAGAGACGTACTTCCCGATCCTATCTACAACAGCAAGGTTGTGACCAAACTCATCAACCAAATCATGCTCGACGGCAAGAAGGGAACGGCGCAAGCAATCGTTTACGAGGCACTCAATATAGCAGCAGCAAAACTCGGACAAGAGCCTATGGACATCTTCAACAAAGCGCTTGAAAACGCAATGCCTATGCTCGAAGTCAAAGCAAGACGTGTGGGCGGTTCCACTTACCAAGTTCCTATGGAAATTCGTCCCGAACGCAGACAAACACTTGCAATCCGTTGGATCGTCGCTTTCGCAAGAAAGAGAGGCGAAAAGACTATGGACGCAAGACTCGCAGGCGAACTTATGGACGCTTTCAATATGACGGGCGGCGCAGTCAAGAGAAAAGACGAAATGCATCGTGCGGCAGAAGCGAACAAGGCGTTTGCACATTACAGGTGGTAATTTATGTCTAGAAAATATGCTCTTGATAAGGTGAGGAATATCGGCATAATGGCACACATCGATGCCGGCAAAACCACGACAACCGAGCGTATTCTATACTACACGGGCGTGAACAGGAAACTCGGTGAAACCCACGACGGCTCTGCAACCATGGACTACATGGAGCAAGAGCGCGAAAGAGGTATCACCATCACTTCTGCGGCAACTACCGCCGTGTGGAAGGGACATCAAATCAATATCATCGATACCCCCGGACACGTCGATTTCACGGTTGAAGTCGAACGCAGTCTGAGAGTCCTTGACGGAGCGGTTGCAGTGTTCTGCGCCAAAGGCGGCGTCGAACCTCAATCGGAAAACGTATGGCGTCAAGCCGACACCTACAAAGTGCCGAGAATCGCTTTCGTCAACAAGATGGACATAAACGGCGCGGACTTCTTCAACGCAGTCAAAATGATGCGTGAAAGATTGAACGCAAACGCAGTCCCCATTACGCTGCCTATCGGCAAAGAGTCCGATTTCGAAGGCGTCATCGACCTTCTCACGATGCAAGCGTTCTACTATGACCAAAAGGATAAGGGCGTAACGTTCTACGCAAAAGAAATCCCCGCGGAATATCAAGACCTTGCAAACGAATATAGACTCAAGATGCTCGAATCGGCGGCAGACTTTGACGAGAATATCTTTGAAAAAGTCATAATGGAGGACTATGATTCCATCACGATGGAAGAACTCAAAGCCGCAATTCGCAAAGGCACGATCGAAATGAAACTCAATCCCGTGCTTTGCGGAAGTTCTTACAAGAACACGGGCGTACAGCTTATGCTCGATGCGGTTGTCGACTTCCTTCCCGCACCTACGGACGTTGCAAGTATCGAGGGTATCAATCCCAAAACGCAACAACCCGAACTTCGTCACCCCGGCGAAAAAGAACCTTTCAGCGCACTCGTGTTTAAGATTCTCACGGATGAGTTTGTCGGAAAACTTTCATTCATTCGTATCTATTCGGGAACACTCACGACCGGCTCTATGGTTTACAACACCGTAAAGGGCGAAAACGAGAGAATCGGTCGTATCCTTCGTATGAATGCGGACAATCGCGAGGACATCGAAGAAGCGTATGCAGGCGATATAGTCGCCGTCATCGGCTTGAAAAAGAGCACGACGGGCGACACGCTTTCGGACAAGAACAGCCAAATCATTCTCGAAAACATGGTCTTCCCCGACCCCGTTATCAAGGTCGCAATCGAACCAAAGTCGAAAGCGAGCCAAGAGAGAATGAATATGGCAATCATTAAACTGCAAGAGGAAGATCCCACGTTCAAGGCATACACCGATAAGGAAACGGGGCAAACCATCATCGCAGGTATGGGCGAACTTCACCTCGACATCATCGTGGACAGAATGTTCAGAGAGTTCAAGGTTGAAGCGAACGTCGGCAGACCTCAGGTCAGTTATCGCGAAACCATCACCAAAGCTGTCAAAGCGGAAGGGAAGTTCGTGCGTCAATCGGGCGGTCACGGTCAATACGGACACATCGTCATCGAGATGGAGCCGAATCCCGAAAAAGGTTTGGAAATGGAAAACGCTATTGTCGGTGGCGTTGTGAGCAAGGAATTTGCAAACGCAGCGTGGGAAGGCATCAAGGAAGCGGCGCAAAGCGGTATCATTGCAGGATACGAATGTGTGGACTTCAAAGTTCGCCTCGTAGACGGCAGTATGCATGAAGTCGACAGTTCGGAAATGGCGTTCAAGATTGCGGGTTCTATGGCGTTCAAGGAAGGTGCGGCAAAAGCAGCTCCCACGCTTCTCGAACCGATTATGAAGGTCGAAGTCGTAACGCCGGACGATTATCTCGGCGACGTTATGTCCAACCTCAATTCCAGACGCGGACAAGTCAAGGGTATCGAGCCTCGCAACGGCGCACAAGTCGTGGATTGCGACGTTCCGCTCTCTGAAATGTTCGGTTATGCAACCAGCCTTCGCAGCATTACGCAAGGCAGAGCGAACTTCACAATGTTGTTTGATCACTACGCAGTCGTTCCCAAGAGC
>CAVFCJ010000109.1:0-3360 GCA_963620965.1 bacterium | reverse complement strand
ACCTATTAATATATTCTTTACTCTCTTGCATATTCTCTTCGCCGAAAAGTTCGCTCAAATACAAAATCAAGCCGTCAATTTCGTCACGAATGTAGGACAAGTTGAGCGATTCGAACTTACGGAATATCTTGTTACAGAGAACGTAGTCGAGTCCGTCGATTTCAGTACCGCCGCAGCCGACGTAGGACGGAACGAACTCTTTGAGCTGCTTCACGATACGGTTTCCGAACGCGAGGCGGAAATGCTCGATAACGTAGTCGTCCAACATATTGACTTTGTCGAGAATGTCTTGCGACACCTTGTATATCTCCTGCGATTCTTTGAACATCGCTTCGAGATGCTTGTAACTGATGAAGATGTTGTCCGCCCACGGTGCGTCGAAAGGTACGCCCTTGCTGTTGATATTGATAGGCATAGCACGGTCGTAAACCTTATCCGATATTGCAAACGTCGAGTCGTCGTTGTTTGCCGTGCCGATAAACCACATATTTTGAGGAAGTCTGAAACGACCTTTGTCGATATGTTTAGGGTCGTTGGGCCAGCCCGAAGGCACAAGGTCGACAATCCATTCGTCGCGTGATGGCATTTCGAGAATTGACAACATTTCCGCGAAATAGTACTCGACACGCGCGATGTTCATTTCGTCGAGAACGGTGAGGTAAATTTGGTCGTTCCAAGTTGCCTCGTACATCTTTTTCAAAACTTCGGTTTCGTTGAAACGCTTAGTAAATTCGTTGAAGTAGCCGAAAAGTTCGGTACGGTCACGCCAAGACGGCTGAACGGACGCTATCGTCGCAGGGTTGTTTAGGAATATACCCATTGCGTGCGGAAGCGAGGTTTTACCTGTACCGGATATACCTTGCAGAATCATAAGACGCGACGTCGACATACCTGCTATAAACAAGCGGATTATGCGCGGATTGTAGAAAAGGCGCATGCGCGAGCAGGCAAAGTTGCGGAAACGATCGCAAAGTTCAGGCAACGTGATTTCGTCGTCATAAACCGGCGGAACATAATTCTCGTAGATTTTGTCGATTTCGGTGAGTTTGTAGAAGCGCGACTCGCCCGTGGGAGATTGTTCCTCTTTCTTCTCGCCGCCATCGCCTTCTTCTTCACCTTCGTAAGTGCCGATATCGCTCACGCGCATGCCAAGAATACGGTCTTTTTCAGCCGACATTTTGATGATTTGCTTTTTGAGATTCGCACATTCTTCAACGAGATCCTGCGGCAAAACTTTGGCTTTTTGAAGCCTTGCGAGTTTTCGTATACCGAGCGCCGCCAACACGATTATGGCAACGATAGCCGCAACGATCAAAAGAATAAATATGATTGCGACAGCCCACTCGCCCGCACCGAAATATTCGGTGTAATTCTTGAAAGCATCCGCATATCCTTCGTTGTAAAAGATATGCAAAATACCCCAAAAAATACTGCCGATACCTTTGTCGTAAAACGCGCCGAGAAAGGCTTTTAAAAATTCAAAAACTAAATTTATGTTCATTGTATTGCTTTTCGTGGTTCGGACTACTTCGCGTAGCCGACGTCCTTCCGGACGATTGCAAAGTCACGCTCGGATTTTCGTTTGACATATATACAAAGTATATATGCAAAAATCTTAATACTTTGCATATGGAGAATTCAATTCACACGCGAAAGCCGCGCGCAAAACGCAACGATACATCCAAATTATTCGGACCTTTCGTCAGTGTTTTGCTCGTCGATTTTTTCCTCTTGAACAGGTGATTCTTCCTCTGTCGTATTGTCTGCGCTTTCGGTGTCCTTTTCGCCGCCGTTCGCTTGTAAGGAAGCGAGCAATTCTTGCGCAAGACGACGTTTTTCTTCGTCGGAAAGTCCGTCAACGGATACGACTTGCTCGGATTGTACCTTGCGTTGATTTTCAAGTTTTGCAATAACGAGAGTACGCACCAAAATGAATGCGTAAATAACAAACAACAAAATGAGCGGCAAAACCACAATGCAGAAGAAACGAGTCTTTTGGTTTGCTCCAAAGTTTTCCGTGTCCTGAATCCAGTTGGAGAATCCGCCCACGCCTTTGAGCATTTTGCCTGCCGTGAAGTTGCCTTCATCGTCAACGCTACCCCACGTCGCAACGATATTTGACGGAGCAACGGTTTCCTTGCTGCCGATCAATGCGCTGTTTTGGTCATTGACGTCTTTGTTGAGTTCGGCAGCGGCTTCTTGCCATGTTCCTTCTTGATTGTCGCCGCGCGTCGTAAAGTTTCTGATCGTCACGCCATCGTTTTCATAGTTGATATGTACGATTCTATGGGTGTTGAAAACTTCGTAGGTCGCGCCGCCAGAACGCGCAGTTGTCTTGAATGTCACAACTTGACCGACTTTGAGTTCAGAAAGTTGCTTTTGATAATCGAAAGCGGTTGCAATAATTACATCACTTGTGTTAAATGTCGGTTCCATTGAATCCGACGCGACGTTGAGATAAATTTTCTTGCCAAATTGCATGAGGTGATTATCGTTTGTCGAACCTGCAATCGTGAATATCGCCACAACGAGCGCAAAAATAATCACGACAATGCAGACAGCCGTTGCCACCCAGTTGATGATGGTCATAACCTTTTGTTGCTGCGGAGTGCGTTCCTTTTTGGAAGCGGAAGCGAGTTTTTCCTTGATGTTCATAATTTCTTCCTTTTTTGATGCTTCTTCACTTTAATCCCAAGACTTTTTGCCGTATGCCGCGCCACGAGCGCGACCGAGAAAAAAACGAATGACTATTGACGTCACCGAGCCATACTTATTGTCCTTTGACGAAGCGCACCGCTCCGCTTTGCTCGAATGATTTTGCTGTACGCATAGTTATAACTATACACTCTGTATTTTAGCCGAAATAGCCCCGTGTGTCAATACCCAATATTCGCCAAAACCGCCCCAACCGCCACTTTTTCACCACAAATCGTCCTCAAGATCTACAAAATGTTTATTTTTACCTCGATCCGTCCATTCTTCCACCCTATTTTTCGACTCAAACAACGTTGCATTTATTCAAAAACCATTGACAACAATCGATTGTGTATGCTATCATAACCAAGTCAATCAGGCAAACCGCTTTGAAAGACGCGCAATATATCTGTTTTACAAACTTTGGAGAAGTACCCAAGAGGCCGAAGGGGCTCCCCTGCTAAGGGAGTAGTACGAGTGAATCGTAGCCAGGGTTCAAATCCCTGCTTCTCCGCCAGTAGCGAACTGTACACACCCTAACGATAAAAAATTGGGGTGTGTATATTTCTTTTCTAATGAATACTTTGGTATTGTTATTAAATTATGAATATAAACGGATAGGTATATTTATAGTCAAGTGTTTTAAGCATGAAAAAAGCCGAATGC
>CAVFCJ010000108.1:0-3427 GCA_963620965.1 bacterium | reverse complement strand
TTTGTTTGTGACGTAAGGGGTTGCAACTTTGAGGCGGCTCGGCAGTTGCAACGGCAGAAGTGGATGCTCACAACGATTCTTCGTCGTTGAATATTCTACGGCTCCGCCTGTCTACGAGCAACATTTCGGCGGCTACGAAGCTATATGAAAAACGCATTGTCAGTGTGTTTTTTTACACGCTTTACCATTTTGCTCATAAAAGGTTGCCAAATCGATGAATAACGCGAAAGAGGCACCCGAACGGCAACCCTAATTTACTATGCGTAAATGAGTTGTCGGGCGGGTGCCTCTGACAAAGTTAGTCGCGATTTGGCTGTATTAATAAAGGCGTGAAATAGATGAAGAACAAGGAAAAGCCCCTCTGATATCAACCCTAATTTACTAAGCGTAAATGAGTTGAGAACAGAGGGGCTTTGACACAGTCAATCGCTGTTTTATTGCGTTTTATTCGCTGCGGAGAGCAATGGCAGGGTCCTTCTTCGCCGCAATTCTCGATGGTATGAAACCTGCAAGCACGCTGAGGATGATGCTGACAAAGAACATTACGAGACATTGCCACCAAGATACGGATACGAGATTTTCGATGCCGAGTTTCCACTCGATGATTACGCTGCCGATGACGCAAACTATGACGGAAAAGATGATGCCGATAAATCCGGAATAGCCGCCGAGTATTGCGGATTCGGCAATAAAGACGCGTGATATGTCGCGTTTTCTTGCGCCGATGGAGCGAAGCACACCGATTTCTTTGCGGCGTTCAAGCACCGAAGTGTAGATGATGATTGCAATCATTATGGTGGACACGATGAGCGAGATTGCGGCAAATCCGACAAGCACGCCCGTGATTGTGTTGACCATAGTATTGACAAATTCCATCATCGTGGAAAGGCTGTCCGAATAGGTTATGTCGTTGTCCGATAGGAACTTGGCAACATCGCCTTTTGCATCGAAACTCGAACAATAGAACTCGATGCTTTGCGGATATTCCTTGTCGATAAATCCGAGTTCGCGCATAATTTCCGCGTGATCATTGCTGTCGGGTTTCGAGGTGTCGATTTCGACTTCATCGCCCGCTTTCACAATGTATTGCGGCTTCGGCGTTGCGTCCGAATAAGTGTATCTATAGATTTCAATTACGCTCTCATATGAGGTTTGCGTATCCTTGTCGTCGTTGGGATCAAGAGTTGCAACCGCGTCGTCGTAAAGTTTTTGCATTGTCTTGACCGCTTCGTGATTTTGAGAATGAGCAAGAAGCGCATCGGTGAGTTGTTTGGTGTAACCGATTACGCCGCCAATGGAACTTGCAATCGCACCCTTCTTAGGACGTACCACTCCGACAACTTTTACGGTGTCGGTGCCGTCTGCAAATTTCATTGCGCGAGCGTCGACATACTCTTTTTCGAGGGTTGATTTGTCACCCATCGTCCAAAGTTCAACGCCGTTTCCGTTGGTCATAACGTTGCCGTCATCGTCGAGCATTTTGTCGAGATAGTCAACATTTGACATAAGTTTGTATTCAAGTCCCAAAATATCGTCTATCGTATAGGTTTTTGCTACGAATGCGTCCTTGTTGATGAGAAGTTGACCGAGATCCGCACTCGATTTCAAACCGAGCATAAAGAGTTGATAGTCGAAAAGCGTATTGTCTTCGTTTACGACGACGACGACTTCGTTGGCTTTTTCGGGCCACTTGCCACCCACTACTTCGTATTGAGAATTGACGAGCGCGGTGTTTTCGGATATTTCCGCCCACGGATCGCCGATCATTCCCGACAAATACGCCATAGCGTCGCTGATGGTCATTTGTTGACCCATAACGTCGATTTTAAGGCTTGTTAGTTGTCCGCCGAGCAGTTGATTGAAATAATCGAACAACGAATACATATTCTCGGAATACGGCGTTGTTTTCATATAATTCGCATCGCTCTTGGGATCGTCCACGTATACGTTGAACGACGTGCCGTAATTATATTTGACCGTCGCAAGGCTGTGATCGAACTCGGTGTCGATCTTTTGCTTCAATGCGTGCAAGTCGTTTGTTTTTTGCATTTTGGGGTTTGTAAACATCGCCGCAAGATTGCCGAGCACGAGTTCTGCGGTGATCTCGTTGTCGTTGACCTCTTTATCGTTCGAACTGCCGCCACCTAAGCCCATAAGATCTTGCATAAGCGAGGATACGTCGAGGCTCGACTTGTTTACGGTGAGCGGATAGGTTGAAAGCGCGCTTTCTTCTAGACTACGAACGTATGCCGAAGCGCCGTTTGAAAGAGAAAGAACCAGCACGATGCCTATGATGCCTATCGAACCCGCGATTGACGTCAACAGCGTGCGACCTTTCTTTGCCAATAGATTGTTCCACGAAAGATTGATTGCCGTGCCGAGTTTCATACCCGCCCTTTCCGCTTTTCTCCATTTGCGGAATTTCTCGCGCAAGGATTTCTTCTTTGGTTTTGCGTCTTCACCCTTGACTTCAATGGTGCTCTTTTCTGCTTCAACTGTATTTTCGGCGGCTATACCGTCAACTTTTTCGTCAATGATTTCGCTTTCTTCGTCCTCGCTCGAATACGGCTTTGTATCGCCAACGATTTCGCCGTCTTTCAAATACACGATTCGTGTACTGTATTCTTCCGCAAGCGAGGGGTTGTGCGTGACCATAATGACGAGCCTGTCCTCTGCGACTTCTTTAAGCAAATCCATAACTTGGATGCCCGATTCGCTGTCAAGTGCGCCCGTCGGCTCGTCCGCAAGGATAATTTCGGGGTTGTTTACAAGGGCACGCGCTATTGCCACGCGTTGCATTTGTCCGCCCGAAAGTTGATTCGGCTTCTTCTTTGCCTGCGCTTCGAGCCCGACTTTTCTCAATGCTTCGAGAGCGCGCGTCTTTCTTTCCTCGCTTTCAACGCCTGCAAGAGTGAGGCTCATTGAGACGTTTTTGAGGATGTTCATATGCGGGATTAGGTTGTATGATTGAAAAACAAAACCGATACGGCGATTGCGATAGGTGTCCCAGTCCACGTCGTCGTATTCTTTTGTGGAAATGGTGTCGATTTGAATGTCGCCGCTCGTGTAGCGATCAAGACCGCCGACAATGTTCAAAAGTGTGGTTTTCCCGCATCCGGAAGGTCCTAAAATTGAAACGAATTCGTTTTTTCTGAATTCAATGGAAACGTTATTGAGGGCAAGAACGCTTTCTTCCTCAACCGTGTATTCCTTCGTTATATCTAAAAGTTTAAGCATAAAGCCTCTAAATCTATATTATTTGGCGAATCATATAGTCCCGATACGGCGAATTTTCGCCATAAAAATTCCCGTCGGAAGTTCCGCAACAAACGAATCGAGAATTACGATATCGTTTTTAAAATCACAGTTTAACGGCGAACTCTCCAAACAATCATGCGCCTTGCGAAACTCTCAATAACTATAATAT
>CAVFCJ010000107.1:0-3604 GCA_963620965.1 bacterium | reverse complement strand
GTGGAAAGGTTGCCGTTGGGCAAATACACGACCTTGTTGTCAGTCGTGCGCAATCTCGTATGGCAAATGCGAATGTCCTCGACCGTGCCTTCGTATCCGCACGCCTGAATGTAGTCATCGTCCTTGAAAGGTCTTGTGATGAGGATAAGCACGCCTCCCGCAAAGTTTGAAAGCGTACCGTTGACAGCAAGACCGACGCCGACGCCCAACGAGGCTATAAGTGCGGTGATCGCGCTCGTATCGATTCCAACGTAGCCGATAAGTGCGATGACGACAAGCACTTTGAGCGCGACTTTCACGACGTAACTTACGGTTTTATAGATGGTTTTGTCGATTTTCTTGTTCTCTGCGACCTTCTTGTCCGCGCGCTTTGCGATTTTCTTGCAAATCCAATTGATTAGTGAAAAAGATACTATCATTATCACGACTGCAATAACGATTTTGATACCCGTGTTAGTGAGCCAGTCTTGAACGGTTTGCCACACTTGTTGCCAATCCATATTACATCTCCTAAAAACTTTTATACATAGCGCACTTTTACGCTTCGTCAAGTGATTATACCCTCAAACCGTCCTTTTAGCAACATAAAAAACAATTTACAATAAGAAAACAAGGGATTTTTTGCGGTTTTGCCTCAAAGGTGCAAAAAAATCAAATGGGCATTGACATCGAAAGGATGGGAAAATATAATATAATTAAATGAACATCAGGAGGAAACTTATGAGCAAAATTTACGACGTTCTCGTTGTCGGCGGCGGCAACGGCGGTCTAATGGCTGCCGCACTCACCGCAAAAGCGGGGTTGAAAACGTTGCTGCTTGAAAAACACAACATTCCCGGCGGCAGCGCTTCATCGTTCAAAAGAGGCAGATTCGAATTCGAGCCGTCGTTGCATGAGCTTTGCAGCGTCGGAACAAAGGAAAAACCAAACGAGATTTACAATTTGTTTGACAAGATCGGGGCAAAGATCAACTGGAGGTACGAAAACAACACCTTACGCGCAATTTGCACCGGCGAAAACGGCTATGACGTGAAACTTCGCGCAGGGAAAGAAAACTTCTGCGACGACATTGAAAAGGCCGTTCCCGGTTGCCGTGCGTCGGTCAAAGCGTTTTTTGATCTAGACGACAAAATCAAAGAAACTCTTTCCTACATCTATAAAAAGAACGGCAAACCGAACCCGCTCGTTATGGTCCTCAAACATGGCGACTTTATGAGATCGGCTTCGTACAGCGTTGAGGACATCGAAAAAGCCCTCGGTATGCCTGAAAAAGCACGAAACATTCTCAACACCTACTGGTGCTATCTGGGCGTTCCTACCGACGAGCTTTCGGCTTTCCACTATATGACCATGGTCGGATCCTATGTCAACGACGGCGCGGCTATGCCGTACAAACGCTCGCACGAACTGAGCCTTGCCATCGAAAAAGCAATTACCGATAACGGCGGCGAAGTATGGTACAACTCCCCTGCGACCAAGTTTCTCTACAACGAAGACGGCTCCTGCAAGGGCATAGAATTGGCAAACGGCGAACAAATTTTTGCAAAAGAAATTATTTCTAACGTCATTCCTAACAATGTTTACGAAATGTCCGACGCAAAATTCGTGCCTGAGCATGAACTGCGCCTTGCCAACAGCAGAAAACTTGGCATAACCTTCGTAACGATTTATCTCGGTCTCAACTGCACCAAGGAAGAACTGGGGCTCAACGACTACACCGTCTTCATTTCCAAGGACGGCAACCCGAGAAAGTGCTTTGACAAACGCCTTGACGGTTATTATTACGTCGTCAACTGTCTGAACGCGGCAATACCCGATTGCACGCCCGCCGGCACAAGCACGCTTTTCTACACCATTCCGCTTTTCGGCAACGAAATCCCTGCGAATTTGTCGCCTGAAAACTACAAAAAATGGAAAAACGACGTAGCAAAACGCTTCATAGAAGACAGCGAAAAGGTTTTGGGCATCAGCATTATGCCGCACATCGAAGAGATAGAAGTCGCAACGCCGGTTACCTTCGCAAGATATCTCGGCACGCCTGACGGCGAAATTTACGGCTACGAGCTTTCCGGTTGGGACAGCATCATTGCGCGAATTTCCCAAAACGCAACCGACTATACCGTGAAAAACCTCACCTACTGCGGCGGCCACAACGTCCGCGGCGACGGCTACGGCTCCGCCTACGTCACCGGCGAATTGGCAGCAGACACCGTCATCAGAAGACTGAAAGGAGGCAACTGATATGAAAAAATCTAACATTTCTTCGTTAAATCCGATAGAATTCACAAAAATTCAGCCTTTAAGAACCGAAACTATCAACAAGGCTCCGGCGACCCCGATTCCGCCACTTGAATCGTACCGCGCAAACGCAATTGCAAAAGCCTTGCACCCGAAACGTCAATTTGTAGTGATTTCGAAAATAGACGAAATTTCAAGCGATGTCAAAACCTTCACTCTCGTTCCGAACGAGAAAAAAGGCACGACCGCTCTCGCCTATTTCTCTGCGGGGCAATACGTTTCTGTCAGTCTCACGATCGGGCAAGTAACTTTGAACCGTCCGTATTCCCTGTCTTCCTCTCCGAAAGCGGCGCTTGGCGGAGAATACAAAATCACCGTCAAACGTGTCAATGACGGTCTGGCAACCAACTATATTCTCGACAATTTCAAAGTCGGCGACGAGCTTGAAATTTCAGCGCCTCTCGGGCACTTCTGCTACGAGCCTCTGCGCGACGCAGCAACCGTCATCGGCCTTGCAGGCGGAAGCGGCATCACTCCGTTTTTAAGTTTTGCGCACGCAATAGCCGACGGAGACGAAGACGCAAACCTCGTTCTGCTTTACGGCTCCCGCACCCAAAAGGACATTTTGTTCAAAGATGAATTTGAAGAAATCGCAAAATCATGCGATAAAGTCAAAGTTGTGTATGTTTTGAGCGATGAATCGGCCGAAGGCTACGAATCCGGCTTCCTGACGGCAGAGCTCATCAAAAAGTACGCACCGGAAGGAAACTACTCGGTGTTTATGTGCGGGCCGCAGGCCTTGTATGTTTTTGCCGACAAAGAAATCGCAAAACTCGGCATCATACAAAAATTTGTCAGACACGAGTTGTTCGGCGAATATCACAACCCCGAAAAGGAAGTCGACTTCATCGCTCCTGCCGCCCCAACCTGCAAAATCACCGTCAATATTCGCGGCGAAAAGCAGATTGTGGAAGCTTCCGTTGAGGACACCGTTCTCTCTTCTCTCGAAAAGCACGGTATTCGCGTTCCTGCACACTGCAGATCCGGCGAATGTGGCTGGTGCCACAGCAAGCTGGTTTCGGGCAAGGTTTACGTCCCCAAATCCGTTGACGGTAGACGCCTTGCGGATATTGACTACGGCTACGTCCATCCGTGCTGCACCTTCCCTCTTTCGGACATCGAAATCATCGTGTATCCGGAAGCATAATGCTAAATCACAACCACGCGTAAAACGCGAGATGTGCATCAGCCATTCAAGGGCATGTTACCCGCTAGACGTCTTAAGACGTATTGAATCGTTCGCCAATCGCTTGGTTTTCACAGACAGCCCCTCAGGTGGCTGTCTTTTCTGTTGATGCCTTTAGGG
>CAVFCJ010000106.1:0-3761 GCA_963620965.1 bacterium | reverse complement strand
ATATAATATATATAAAGAAAAATCAATAAAAGTATTAATCGAGATAATCGCAATCGAATACGAGAACGCGAGCAAATCACGAAGAACCAAACAATATGAGCAAAATTTATCCGCCGATTTACATCGCAGGTCCGACGGCTTCGGGAAAATCCGCACTTGCCGTAAAACTTGCAGAAATATACGACAGCGTGATTATATCCGCAGACAGTATGCAGATTTACCGCACGCTTGACATCGGCACGGCAAAAGAAGATCCGAGCGTTCGTGCAAGGATTCCGCACAAACTCATCGACGTCGTAAATCCTAGCGACGAGTTTTCGGTTGCCGAATTTGCTCGTATGGCAAAAATCGAAATCGAAAAGGCGCAAAACGAAGGGAAATTGCCAATCATCGTCGGCGGCACTGGATTGTATTTTGAAGCGTTGCTTTATCCGATGAGTTTTGCAAACACAGATAAAAACGAGGAACTGCGCACCAAACTACAAGACGAACTGCAACAAATCGGTGCGCACGCAATGCATCAAAAACTCGCGAATCTTGATCCGGAAACAGCTAATCGACTTCACGAAAACGATACGAAACGCGTCATTCGTGCGCTCGAAATCGTTTTGTGCACGGGGAAACCGCTTTCTCAAACGCAGGACGATCGCGAAAAACCCGATGTAATTATGGTTGTGCTCAATACGGATAGACAGTCTTTGTACGAAAGAATCAACGCTCGCGTTGACAAAATGTTCGAGCAAGGGCTCGTTCAAGAGGTTTTGTCCGTCGGCGATTTTTCCTATCAATCGATGCAAGCAATCGGCTACAAAGAATTTGCGAATTGCGAATATGTGGTCGAAAACGGCAAATTTGTCGTCGAACAATCCCAGCTCGACCAAATCAAAGACAAAATCAAACAACATTCCCGCAATTACGCAAAGCGACAATTGACCTGGTTCAGAAAATACGACTTCGTAAAATGGTTCGACGTCGACGACACGGACAACGCAATCGAATATATATCAAAAAAAATCAACGAAAAAACAGCATAAAAGGCATAAAATATGGACAAAATATCGGCAAAAAATCTCGTAATCGAATGTGAAAACTCACTTAAAGAACAATATTCTCGTCTTGACGACATCGCACTGTACAACCAAAAGAAAGTTCTCGACGCGTACAAAAATCAATCCATTCAGGCGCGTCATATGTTCGGTACGACCGGTTACGGCTACGACGACATCGGCAGAGATACGCTTTGTAGACTTTATGCAGACATTTTCAACGCCGAAAGCGCAATCGTTTCGCCTAATATTGTGTCCGGAACGCACGCTTTGACGCTTATGCTTTTCGGCGTTTTGCGTCCGGGCGACAAACTTTTGGCGGTTTCAGGTATGCCTTACGACACTTTAACCGACGTTATTTTGGCGGATAACAAAGGCTCTTTGAAGGATTTTGGAATAAAATTTGACAAAATCGACTTGAAAACCAACAACGATTTAATGCCCGAATTTGACTACAAAGCCATCGAAAACGCGCTGAAATCCGAAAAAATCAAGGCTGTTTTTGCCGCAAGAAGTCGCGGATACAGCCTTCGCCAAGCAATCAGCGTTGAAAATGTGGGAAAACTCATCGAATTCGTCAAAAAAATCAGCCCGGAAACGCTCGTTTTGATTGATAATTGCTACGGCGAATTCGTCGAAAAAATCGAACCGACCGACGTCGGCGCGGATTTAATCGCCGGCTCGCTCATAAAAAATATCGGTGGCGGAATCGCGCCCACAGGTGGCTATATCGCAGGAAAATCGCAACTCGTCGAGCAAGTTTCCTATCGTTTGACTGCACCTTCGCTCGGTATGGAAGAAGGCTCGTATGCCTATGGCTATTTGCCGTATTATCAAGGTTTGTTTCTTGCGCCGTCCGCCGTCAAAAATGCGCTAAAAGGCTCGCTTTTGTTTGCAAAAGCCTACTCAAAACTCGGTTTTGAAACACTTCCGCGCGACGATATGAAGCCTTACGACATCGTTACGAGCATCAAACTCGGCTCAAAAGACAAACTCGTAGATTTTTGCGGCGCAATTCAAGAAATTTCGCCGATTGACAGCAACGTAAAACCGTTGCCATGGGATATGCCGGGCTACCAAAATCAAGTGATTATGGCAGCAGGAGCATTCGTTCAAGGTTCGTCAATCGAATTAAGCGCCGATTCGCCGATAAAAGAGCCGTATATCGTCTACGTTCAAGGCGGATTGACTTACGAACACGCATATTTAGCGGTTTTGCACACGCTCGAAACATTAAATTTTGACTAAAATACCGCAATAAAGCAATAGATCATATTAACGCGTTTTTGCAAGTAAAATGCGAATAAGAACAAGTAAATTGGAATATATCGAAATAATCATCAAAAATCATAAAAAAAAATCAAACGATAAACTAAAAATACAGAATCATCGGCAATCGAAATCGAGAAAACGTGCATGAGCCGATTTTGTAAAAGAATTTTACGAAACATAATATTTTTAAAATATTCTCTATTTTGTGCATATTTTGCCACTTTCTTTGCGTAAAGCTCGTGTTTTGCGAATAGTTGATTCGATGGAAAAGCCGTAAAATTTGCATTTTCTGCGCAACTTTTTTCTACTGCACTATTGCCACATAACACCGATAATATGTATTGCCTTCTATTTTCGATTGTAGAGGCATTTTGAAGTAATCTATTTACTACTCGGCATATTTGCTCAACTGTAAGATTATTTGCAATCTCGACGAAATCAGAGCTTCGATACATCACCCGTTATATCTTCGAGGACGAACAGAAACGCAAGCTTCGGACAATGTTTCCAAAACCTCGTTTATCAATGAATCGTGTAAGCCATTATATGCGCCCGCTTTATTCATTTTTTCTTTTAATATATTTAGCAAGCTTATATAATTTTCATTTACATTATCATTTTCATTAGGTTTTGCTTCGGTTTCGGTTTGGTTTTCGTTAGGTTTTGTTTCGGTTTCTTCCTTGCGAGGTCTACCGCCTTTGCAACCGTTTTCATACTTTGCACGGTTTGCCAGAAGCTGAGGTTTTACAAGCAAAAAAACGGCGAGTTCTACGCCCTGCAAATCTACTTCGATATTTTCAAAAGCAAACTTAAAAATTGCGTCGTAAATCTTCGCTTGATTTTCAAGCGGTAATACGCTTATAGCCTCGTAAAACGAGCCATAAAACACGAATGAGTTACAAGTTAATGTTTTCCTTTCCATAATGCCACCTATATGTTAAATTATTTTTAGACTGTCGAGCCATATACAAAGCTCGGTAATCGTACGGAACGAAATATATGTGCTTCCCTTGCGTGCGCTTGCGTACGAGCTATAATACATAACTCGATAGCAATGCTTTGAAGTTCTGTAAATGCAAACTTGGGCGAAAGTATAGCGATACAAGCACCGATAACATATAAACGCTTCCGTGCAGCAATCTACCTTGAATCGCTTTGAAAACGTTATCGTATGCGACAATATCTCTAATTGAAGCCGAGTTGCACCCACTACACCACCTCACGCATTTTACAAAATAAAGAAGCCGTGCAAGGCTCTAATTTACACGGCTTCTCTATCTCATATAGGTAAATGGAATATAAAGAACGATTTTTAGAGCCTATACGCTTATTGAGCGTAATTATAATATATACGCTTGTTGAGCGTATGTCAAGCAAAAATACACGCAATAAGCGTATAATTTTATCGAGGTGAAAATATGATAACTTTGAACGAAATACAAA
>CAVFCJ010000105.1:0-3766 GCA_963620965.1 bacterium | reverse complement strand
ATCATTATATTTTTTTCTATTGCAATATTTTAGTAACCATAAAATTTCAATAGTGTGCGGAGAGGCTGCCAAATGCGGTTTTAAGCGCACTATTTGGATAAAGAACAAGGAAAAGACCTTTTGCGAATCCGCCTAACGTACAAGAACGTACGTGACGGGTGAGCAAAAGGTCTTTGACACAGTTATTCACCAAATAGTGCGCTTAAAATGCCCAGTTGCCGTTACGGAAAATGGGTATATCCACCCCCTCTCTCGTGTGCGCCGTAACGTTAAGCTCTTCCGAGCCGATCATAAAGTCTACGTGTATGATGGAATCGTTGATACCCTTTTGACGACATTCTTCAAGGGTGTATTTGTCGTAATCTTTGATGCAATTCTCAAAACCGCGGCCGAGCGCGAGGTGGCAACAGGCGTTCTCGTCAAACAAGGTGTTGAGGAAAGTTATTTCGGAATTGCGAATGGGTGAATCGTAAGGGACGAGAGCACATTCACCGAGATAGGCAGCGTTTTCGTCCATAGAAATCATTTGTTTGAGAAGTTCCTCGCCTTTTTCGGCATGGACTTCGACTGCCTTGCCGTTTTCAAAGCGCACGGAGAAATTTTCGATGAGTTCGCCGCGATAGGAAAGCGGACGAGTTGCATAGACGATACCTTCCGCTTTGCCCTTCATAGGCGACGTGAAAACTTCCTCGCTCGGAATGTTGGGATTGAACTCTACGCCGTCGAGCGTAAACTCGCTTCCGCCAAGAAATAGTGCGTCGGGAATGAGGCCTACGGTGAAATCGGTGCCGTTAGATGATGTATAATGCAAGGATTCGATGCAAAGCGAATTAAGATAATCGTATCTTGCTTTGAGGTCGGCGTTATGCTCGTTCCAAGCCTCTACGGGATCGTTACCGTCCGCTCTGGACGTATAAAGAATGGCGTTCCAAAGTTTTTCGACTGCTTTGCCGACTCTTTCGTTCGGAAACACTTTTTTCGCCCACGCTTCACCCGGAACTGCGGCAATACACCATTGATATTTGTTGTCCATTTTGTCATGAAGTGGTTTTACGATGGGATAAATCGCTTGTTGAGCCTTTGCGACTTTTGATTGGTCAACACCCTTGAGTCCGTCCGGATCTTCCGAATCGATGAAAATGACTGCAGGAAGCGTGTTAACCCGGTGTTTGAGTTTTTCAACTTGCCACTCGTCCATTGTGGAAAGCGTTTTGAGAGAACGATAGCGATAGTTGATTTTCGTAAGCGGTTGATAATCCCACTCAACCGTAACTTTCTTTGCGCCTTTGCGATAGCACTCCTCTGCAACCATTTTGACAAATTCGGGTTGGTCGAGTCCTGCGCTGATAATGACGTCTTGATTTTTCTGCACGTTTACGCCCTTTTGAACGATAAGACGAGCATATTTTTGCATAGTCGTTTTTTTCATACACTACACCTCTGTGCGTTTCTTTAATGTGAATATTATATCATATCCTATCGTTATTTCAACAACATTTTGCTCCACATATTTGTAAAGCGCAATATTTAGATGAAGAACAAGGAAGAGCCGTCCGAACGGCAACCCTAATTTACTCTGCGTAAATGAGTTGACGGACGGACGGCTCTAACGAAGTTATTCGCTAAATAGTGCGCTTTACAGTTTCATTGCAACATCCCAAGCACCCCAAATTACAGTGCGAAGGTTGCCGACTTTTGCGCTGTCGCCGACAACGTGGACGTGTTTGCCTTCTTGCGCGACGGGTGCAGGTCTATAACCGACAGACATAATGACTGAATCCGCGGGAATCTCGAATTGCTTGCCGTCTTTGGAAGCGACTTTAACACCGTTGTCTGTGACCGAAACGAGTTTAGTTTCGAGATACACAGGCACTTTGTAAAGCTCAAAGTATTCTCTCAAATAGGACGAGTTTGCAAGGCATACGCCCTTGACTGCGATAAGGTCATTTTTCATCTCGACGATTGCGGGATGTTTGCCTTGAAGTTGCAATTCGTATGCGATTTCGCAACCTGTCAAGCCACCGCCGATGATGACAACATTGTCGCCGACTTGTTTGTTTCCGAGCAAGAAATCGCATGCTTCGACGGTCTTTTCTACACCGGGGACGTTGAAACGTCTTGCCACTGCGCCCGTTGCCACGACAACTTCGTCTGCGTCGAGTTTGTTCACGTCGTCAACTTTGACATCGTACTTCACTTCGATGCCCAAATCTTTGATTTGCTTTTTGTACCACTCGATAAGTTCTTTATCTTTCTCTTTGAAAGACGATGCTGCCGCTGCTACGAAAATACCGCCGAGATTGTTGGATTTTTCGTAAATGGTGACTTTATGGCCGCGCAAAGTTGCGACTCTTGCAACTTCCATACCGCCGATACCACCGCCGATGACGGCGATCTTCTTGGATTTGGTTGCGGGAACGATCTTGTATTTCTTGGATTGCATCGTGTGCGGATTGAGTGCGCAACGAGCCATACCTGCGGTGTCGGACAAATCCTGATCGTTTGCAACGCCGTTGTAGTGCGCCATATTGAAACAAGCGTTATGGCAGCAAATGCAAGGCATAATGTCATCCTCTCTGCCTTGAATGAGTTTTGTGACCCATTCGGGATCGGTGAGAAATTGACGAGCGACGCCCATACCGTCGATTTTGCCTTCCGCAATAGCCTTTGCGCCGACTTCGGGGGTCATACGACCTGCGCAAACAACGGGAATATCGACTGCTTTTTTGAGTTCTTCGCAATCTGCGAGGTTGCAGTTTTGCGGCATATATACCGGCGGATGCGCCCAGTACCACGCGTCGTACGTACCGTTGTCCGAGTTGAGCATATCGTAACCTGCGTCTTGAAGCATTTTGGCTGCGATTTTGCTTTCTTCCATATCGCGACCGACTTCAACGTAATCTTCACCGGGAAGCGCGCCTTGACGGAAGCCTTTGGTCTTGGATACGACGGAATATCTCAACGAAACGGGATAATCTTCGCCGCATACTCTCTTGATTTCCTTGACGATTTCGATGGGGAAACGATATCTGTTTTCGATTGAACCACCGTACTCGTCGGTACGTTGGTTGGTGTATTTCATCGTGAATTGGTCGAGCAAATATCCTTCGTGCACTGCGTGGATTTCAACGCCGTCAACGCCTGCATCTTTGCACATTTTTGCGGTTTTGCCGAACGCTTTGATAAACTCGTGAATTTCATCGACGGTCATTGCTCTTGACGGCACTTTATCGCTCCAACGATTGGGGTTGGGACTTGCGCTCATCGTGAGTTGATCGATGTTGATAAACGGCTTTGCGATTGCGCCCAAAACTTTGTTTGTGGCAAGCATTTCCATCATTCCGCTGATTGCAAAAGAGCGACCGAAACCTGCGGTGAATTGCACGAACATCTTCGCGCCGGTCTTGTGGATTTCTTCCATAAAGGGTTTTAGATGTTTGAAGGAACTCTTGCTATTGTAAAGCCAGTTGCCGCCGATAACGTTTCTGATTGGCGCAATACCCGGCAAAATAAGACCGACGTTGTTCTTTGCCCTATCGAGCAAGAAGTTTGCGGCTTCTTTGTCGAAGTGATGCGGTTCCATCCAACCGAAGATTGAAGTTCCGCCCATAGAAGTCAACACGATGCGGTTTTTTATCTCGCATTTTCCTATCTTCCAAGGGGTAAACAAACTTTGATATTTGGGATCCATAATTCTCTCCTTAAGTAATTTTAATACAAATGTATTTTATAATATATCAAAATAAAATGCAATATGGAATTTGAT
>CAVFCJ010000104.1:0-4055 GCA_963620965.1 bacterium | reverse complement strand
AATAAAAACCATAAATAAAACCAAAAGCAGCACAAAAAAAACGACTTGCGAATGCAAGTCGTTTCTTTTGTAGGTGTAAAGATTATTTGAGTTCTGCGGTTGCGCCGACTTCTTTGAATTTTGCAACAAGTGCTTCTGCTGCATCTTTCGGCATTGCTTCTTTGACGGTCTTGGGTGCACCATCGACAACTGCTTTTGCTTCGACGAGGCCGAGTCCGGTTGCGTCTTTGACGGTCTTGATGACTTGGACCTTGTTGGGACCAACTTCTTTAAGAACGACGTCAAATTCGGTCTTTTCTTCTTCTGCGGGTGCTGCTGCGACTGCGCCGACTGCTGCGACGGGTGCTGCTGCGCTTACGCCGAATTCCTCTTCGAGTGCTTTAACGAAATCGTTGAGTTCAAGGACTGTCATAGCCTTGATTTCTTCCATAAGTTTATTCAAATCTGCCATTTTAGTTTTCTCCGTTTAATTTATTTTTGTTTTGCAGTCACGCTACTGCTGCGGTTACTCTGCCTTTGCCTCTGCGATCTTGTTCAAGCAAATAGCAAGTTTCGAGATTGGTGCTTGCAAAGATCCAAGCATCTTTGAGAGCAAAATTTCCTTTGAAGGAATTTCTGCGATTTGTTTCAAGCCTGCTTCATCGAGGAATTCGCCTTCGACCATGCCGCACTTTGTCTTCATCTTGTTGAAAGCCTTGATGTTTTTGACAACGTACTTAGCGGGAGCGACAGCGTCCGTAGATGAGAACGCAACAGCAGTCGGGCCATTGAGCGCTTCGTCGAACTGGGTGTAACCGAGTTCATTGAAAGCGATCTTGACGAGGCGGTTTTTCAAAACTGCGTAGTCGACGCCGTTTTCTCTGAGTTCCTTACGAAAAGCAGTATCTTGTGCTACCGTAAGACCCATGTAGTCAACGATGACGATGGACTTTGCAGAAGAAATTTTTGCCTTGATGTCTTCGACTTGTTGCTTTTTGGCTTCAAGAACTTCTTTGTTCATCTTTACCTCCTATAAAAGTTGGCGACTTATTGTCGCGAAAAATTAAAGCGTCATTCCAAAAAGAGAATGACGCAATCATACAAAGAAAAGTATTCAGCACATCCTCGGCAAGCGTTTTCACTTACGGCATACGCCACTTGCTGTCTTTGGAACGCATATATAATACAATTTTTTGCGAGGCGATGTCAACCGATTTTGCAAAATAGTTTTTAGATTTGAAAATTGTAATAAGGTATTATTTATTTTATTACCGCTCGCTTTTTAATAATGATAAAACGGCAGCCTATTAATGGTGTTGAACGTCACTCAATTAATGGTGCTAAAACGGCGATATTTAGATGAATAACGAGAAAGAGCCACTCCGCACAGACAGGAGTGTACTTGTCGTACATGACTGTTTGTGAGAGTGGCTTTGACACAGTTATTCGCTATTTGGCTGTTTTAATTAATAGCGCAATATTGAGATGAAGAGCAAGGAAAAACCCCTCGAATGGCAACCCTAATTTACTAACCGTAAATGAGTTGACAGTCGAGGGGCTTTGACGATGCTATTTGCTCAATAGTGCGCTATTAGCCCATACGATAGAGAACTTTGATGGACGGTCCCATCGTCGTTGCAATGTAAATGGATCTGAAATATACGCCTTTTGCCGCTGCCGGTTTTGCTTTGACAAGTGCGTCCATAAGAGTGTTGAAGTTCTCGGTGAGTTTTTCAACGCCAAAGGATGCTTTGCCGAAAGGAACGTGGCAGATTGCTTGTTTGTCTACTCTGTACTCAACTTTACCTGCTTTGATGTCGTGGATAGCGCGAGTGATGTCCATTGTGACGGTGCCGGATTTGGGGTTAGGCATCAATCCCTTAGGGCCGAGGACTTTACCGAGACGACCGACAACGCCCATCATATCGGGAGTTGTGACGATGACGTCATAGTCGAACCAGTTTTCTTGTTGGATCTTTTGGATCATTTCCTCGCCGCCGACGAAATCTGCGCCTGCCGCTTGTGCTTCGTCCGCTTTTGCACCCTTGCAGATTGCCAGGACGCGGACGGTTTTACCTGTACCGTTGGGAAGAACCACAACGCCACGAACTTGTTGGTCTGCGTGACGGGGGTCAATACCGAGTTTGACGTGCAATTCTATCGTTTCATCGAATTTCGACTTTGCAGTTTGAACAGCAAGAGCAATTGCGTCTTGGCTTTCATAAAGTTTGGTGCTGTCGATGAGTTTTTTCGAATCAATATAATGTTTACCGCGTTTCATACGAACCTCCTTATTCTTCCACGAGAACGCCCATACTGCGTGCGGTACCTGCGATCATGCTCATAGCGGTATCGATGTTGGCTGCGTTAAGGTCGGGCATTTTTTGAGTAGCAATCTCGCGAAGTTGCTCTTTTGTGAGAGTAGCGACTTTGGTTTTGTTGGGGACTGCCGATGCGCTTTGCAAACCGCAAGCCTTTTTGATAAGAACGGGCGCGGGCGGTGTTTTAAGCACAAAAGTGAAAGAGTGGTCTTGATAGATGGTGATGATAACCGGGATAATCAAGCCGACGTCTTTGGAAGTTTTCTCGTTGAATTCCTTAGTAAAACCTGCAATGTTAATGCCGTGAGGGCCGAGCGTAGAACCTACGGGCGGGCCAGGCGTTGCTTTGCCGGCGGGCAATTGAAGTTTTACAACTGCTGTAATTTTCTTAGCCATAAATCCTCCTGACTAACGTGGTTTCGCGACGGTATGAAAGAGATTTGCCGTCTCCCACGAAGATTATAGTCCTGCGACTTGCGTCCTGTAGACGCGATTGAAGATAATGCACCTGAGTGCGAATTTCAAAGTTTCTCAACCTGAGCAAAATCGAGTTCGACGGGTGTTTGACGTCCGAACATTGCCACGATAACTTTGACTTTTTGGCGTTCTGCGCTGATTGATTCGACAACGCCGATGAAGTTTTCGAGTGCGCCGTTGACGATTCTGACGTCGTCGCCGACTTTGATATCGAAGTCTTCGATGCTGACGGTTTCAAGACCGATTCTTCTGATTTCGTCATCGGTAAGCGCAATAGGACGACCTGCCGAGCCAACAAAACTCGTAACTCCGCGCGCTCTGGTCACCATAAACCAAATGTGGTTGGTGTAGATCATTTTGATGAAAACGTAACTGGGAAATTTCTTGCGTTGGATGACTTTCTTTTTGCCGTTTCTTTCAACGATGTCATCTTCAACGGGGATTTTTATATCAAAGATATAATCCTGCAAGTTGTTGTTTTCGATCATATTACGAAGGTCGGTTTCCACAGAGTTTTCGTAACCCGAATAAGTGTGGACGACGTACCATTTCGGTTGTTCCAAATTTTCCATACAGCCCTCTTATGAAATGAAAATGGTTGCCCATTTGCCGTCGGTGATGAGACCGAATAGACCGCCCAACACATAATCGAGAGCAAAAAGAATGACGAAGAAAAGAACGACAACAGTCAAAACGACGGCAGTATTCTTTCCGACCTCTTTGCCTTTGGGCCAAGTAACCTTTTTAAGTTCGGAAACGATGCCTTTGATGCCCTTGCCCATTCTCTTGAAGATGTTGGGTTTGTCGGACGACTTTTTGACGTTTACGGACTTTTTGGAAGACTCGTTTTTAGAATCAACGTTAACGGCAGCCTTTTGAACTTCTACTTGCGCTGCGTTGTTTGTCGTTTCTTGGGTTGAGGTTTGGTTTTTTGGCGTTTTCTTTGCCATATTGCCTCCTATCCTTAGACAGCCTTACTTAGTTTCTCTGTGCAAGGTGTGCTTTTTGCAAAATCTGCAATACTTTTGAAGCTCCATTCTATCGGGGTGCTTCTGCTTGTTTTTGGTAAGGTTGTAGTTGCGTTGTTTGCATTCGGTGCAAGCCAAAACAACTTTAACTCTTGCTCCTTTCTGAGCCATAGTAGCCTCCTTTTTGTTCAATCAATACGACACCCTACACGGCAAGCAATTTGCCGTGTAGAGCATTGTTGTATATTTTATTGAAAGAACAAATATTATTCGATGATCTTAGCAACGACGCCGGAACCGACTGTTCTAC
>CAVFCJ010000103.1:0-4131 GCA_963620965.1 bacterium | reverse complement strand
TCGATAACGATACGAATAAAACGATCTACTGTAATTGTACAGTTAAGGCATACTACGGAACACCAGTCACACCTGAATTCTATATAAAAATGCCTATCGTTGGTGAAACGCCGACTTACGAAGTGTATGAAAAATACAAAGGAACGCTTGGCGAAGATCCGTATAATAGTGACGGCTCCGGCATCACATGGTACCTTTACGACCCTGAAAACTACACCTATACAGAATTAGACAAAGACTATGTTTTCAAGGAAAATGAACTCTACAATATTACACTGTGTCTAAATCTTACGACAAGCGGTTATGCATGGGCGAAAGACGAAGACGGCAATCTTGTTTATCCTAAATTAAACGGGAACAGTATAGACTATGATGACGAATACGAAGATGAATTTGAGTGGTATTCGGTTACATATAGTTTATATACTGAAAGATATGACATTATCGCAACAAACGGAACAGTGCTTGTCAATACGTTCGGTGCAAACAAAGCAGGCCAATACGACGTTATCACGGCTACCGCAAATGTGGCGGATGTCGGCAAAGTGTTTGACAAATGGATCGTTACCGGCATAGATATGACTTCGCTTGACCTGACAAAAGGCGAATTGACGTTCACCATGCCCGCAAACGCCGTTACGGTTGAAGCAACCTACAAACTTGTAGACTATACGGTTACGGTAGTAGGCGGAACAGCAACCAAGCAGACCGCAAACTACGGCGAGGAAGTAACGGTTACGGCAAATGCACCCGAAACGGGCAAAGTGTTTGACAAATGGATCGTTACCGGCATAGATATGACTTCGCTTGACCTGACAAAAGGCGAATTGACGTTCACCATGCCCGCAAACGCCGTTACGGTTGAAGCAACCTACAAACTTGTAGACTATACGGTTACGGTAGTAGGCGGAACAGCAACCAAGCAGACCGCAAACTACGGCGAGGAAGTAACGGTTACGGCAAATGCACCCGAAACGGGCAAAGTGTTTGACAAATGGATCGTTACCGGCATAGATATGACTTCGCTTGACCTGACAAAAGGCGAATTGACGTTCACCATGCCCGCAAACTCCGTTACGGTTGAAGCAACCTACAAACTTGCAGACTATACGATTACGGTAGTAGGCGGAACAACAACCAAGCAGACCGCAAACTACGGCGAGGAAGTAACGGTTACGGCAAACGCTCCCGAAACGGGCAAAGTGTTCGATAAGTGGACTTGCGAAACGGAAGGAATTACGATTGAATTTGCAAGTGCAACAAGCACTACAACCACCTTTGTAATGCCGGCAAGTAATGTTCAAATAAAGGCACAGTTCAAAGAGATTGACACGAAGCCTTCTGTAGAAATCAAAGTTGAAGGCGGAACAGGAGCGGGAACATATAAAGAAGGAGACACTGCAACAATCACGGCGAATTCTGCTCCGGAAGGAAAAGTGTTTAAGGGCTGGCAGGACGCAAGCGGTAATATTGTGAGCAATGACGCAACATACACATTTACTGTATCTTCGGCGTTGTCCTTGACTGCGGTATATGGAGATAAAGAAGTAGAACCTGATGATCCGACTCCGGTTGATCCGATAGAACCCGATCCCATTGAACCTGATCCCGTTGAACCTGATCCTACCGAGCCTACAATTGACACGGAACAACCGAATAATGACGGTCTTTCCGGCGGAGAGATTGCCGGTATCGTTGTGGGGAGTGTGGCAGTTGCAGGACTTGGCGGATTCTCACTGTTCTGGTTTGCAATAAAGAAAAAGAAATTCTCCGACCTTATAGCCGCAATCAAAAGTGTTTGCAAAAAGAAATAACAACAAACAAGGCAAAACAACTTAATAGCAACGAAAAAGGAAGTCTGATTGCACGCGGACTTCCTTTTATATTCGATTGTCGAGAAATCCCGGTAAATTTTTTGTGAAATCCTCGAAAAATACCCCGACAAACGCCGCATAACTTTCCTACAACAGTTGAGGAATGATAGCGATTTTTGAAAATATCTCTCACGA
Source organism: bacterium (assembly GCA_963620965.1). Lineage (GTDB taxonomy): Bacteria > Bacillota > Clostridia > Christensenellales > CAG-917 > CAG-475. The sequence goes on along the minus strand of CAVFCJ010000103.1, from coordinate 2,122 downwards.
AACAACTCGAAAATGTTTGTTTTTTCATTAAAAAGAAAATAATTTGACGTATTGATAAAAATTTACTTTTTTTTGAAAAAATTTGATGTATAATGACAATAGGGGTGAATGGGCAATATCGCCTTTTCGTCCCGCATAATACGAAATATGTTCCGCAAGCGGAACGGAAATTTTTATTAATAAAAGAGGTATGTTATGAAAAACATCGACTTGACAAAGTACGGTATCACCGGCACTACCGAAGTGGTCTACAACCCGTCCTACGAGATGCTTTTTGCAGAGGAAACCAATCCCTCGCTCACAGGCTACGAAAAAGGACAAGTCAGCGAACTCGGCGCAGTCAACGTTATGACGGGCGTTTACACCGGGCGCTCGCCCAAAGACAAATTCATCGTTGTCGATGACAATTCCAAAGACACGGTTTGGTGGACTTCCGACGAGTACAAGAACGACAATCACCCTGCGTCGCAAGAGGCATGGAAAGCCGTCAAAGACATCGCCGTCAGGGAACTTTCAAACAAGAAATTGTTTGTCGTAGACGCATTCTGCGGCGCAAACAAAGATACGCGTATGGCAATCCGTTTCATCGTCGAGGTTGCTTGGCAAGCGCACTTTGTCAAAAATATGTTCATCAAACCCACCGAAGAAGAACTCGAAAACTTCGAGCCCGACTTCGTCGTCTACAACGCTTCCAAAGCGAAAGTGGAAAACTTCAAGGAACTCGGTCTCAACTCCGAAACCGCAGTCGTATTCAACATCACAAGCCGCGAGCAAGTCATCATCAACACTTGGTACGGCGGTGAAATGAAGAAGGGTATGTTCTCTATGATGAACTACTATTTGCCCCTCAAAGGCATTGCGTCCATGCACTGCTCGGCAAACACCGATATGGACGGCAAAAACACTGCAATCTTCTTCGGACTTTCCGGCACGGGCAAAACCACTCTTTCCACCGACCCCAAGCGTCTTCTCATCGGCGACGACGAGCACGGCTGGGACGACAACGGCGTGTTCAACTTCGAGGGCGGTTGCTATGCAAAGGTCATCAACCTCGACAAGGATTCCGAACCCGACATCTACAACGCAATCAAACGCAACGCATTGCTTGAAAACGTCACTTTGGACGAGAATGGAAAAATCGATTTCGCAGATAAGAGCGTAACCGAAAACACCCGCGTTTCCTATCCTATCGACCACATCAAGAACATCGTGCGCCCCGTTTCCGCAGCACCTGCCGCAAAGAACGTTATCTTCTTGTCCGCAGACGCATTCGGCGTGTTGCCGCCCGTATCCATTCTTACGCCCGAACAAACTCAATACTACTTCCTTTCGGGATTCACCGCAAAACTTGCGGGTACAGAGCGCGGCATCACCGAGCCTACGCCCACTTTCTCCGCTTGCTTCGGTCAAGCCTTCCTCGAATTGCATCCCACCAAGTATGCCGAGGAACTTGTCAAAAAGATGCAAAAGAGCGGCGCGAAGGCGTACCTTGTCAACACAGGTTGGAACGGCACGGGCAAACGTATTTCCATCAAAGATACGCGTGGCATAATCGACGCAATTTTGAACGGCGATATCGAGAAAGCCCCCACCAAGACCATTCCGTACTTCAACTTTGAAGTTCCTACCTCTCTCAACGGCGTTGCCACCGAGATTCTCGATCCTCGCGACACTTACGCCGACGTAAACGACTGGAACAAGAAAGCGGAAGATCTTGCAAGCCGCTTCATCAAGAACTTTGCGAAGTATGAGGGGAATGAGCATGGCAAGGCGCTTGTACCCGCCGGCCCTCAACTTCAACAACGCTAAATAGCGAATAACTGCGTCAACGCCCCTCTCAACAATATGAGAGGGGCATTTTTTGTCATCTAAAACTCAAATTAAAATTTCCCCTTTCCTCAGGTGTTTTCCCTATCGCCGTTCCCCCTCTGCATAAATTTGAGGGAACCCACGGCGACCGCGTAGCGGGGGACAACACTGACGCGATTGACTTTGTAGCAATCGCTAGTTCGTTGCTTGCAACGAACGGTGGACGGGTTGTTTGCAATACAAATCGGCTGAAAGCCGTGTCACCGTCCTTTGTGTGCCAGCTACGCACCCAAACGGCACAGTCGGACGGTAC
>CAVFCJ010000102.1:0-4166 GCA_963620965.1 bacterium | reverse complement strand
TTTTCTGAAGACATCGATATTACGTTGGATGAAAATCATTTGTCACAAGACAATCGCAAGAGTGTAAAAACGGAGATTGTAAACGCATGCGAAAAGTTGGGATTCTCTATATCGAATCTCGATGACATAAAAAGTAGAATGGATTTCAACCATTACAAGATAGAGTATTCCGGCTTGTTTATGATTGACGGGATAAAGCCTGATATAGAAATAGACACGATTTTTTCAATTCGTTCTTTTCCGTATGAGCAAAAATTGGCTACGAGCATAATCTATGATTATCTTCATGAAATGGGACTAGATGAATTTATCGATACATATGAACTCTTGCCGTATCCTGTAAACACACAATCTATCGATAGAACCTTCATTGACAAGGTTTTTGCATTATGTGATTACTATTTGGAAGGTAGAACAAAAGAGAGATCGAGACACCTTTATGATATTTATAAACTGTATCCGCTTTTATCTGATGACAATGTGATAAGAGTGCTTGCAAAAGAAACACGAGATACAAGGGCAAATAGTCCGTTTTGTGAATCTGCAAAATCGACAAAAGACATAAACGTACTTCTTCAAGAAATAATTGATAAAGAGTATTATAGGATTGATTACAAGGAAAACACATCAATCTTATTGTATGACGATATATCATATGAAAAAGCAATAGATGTTCTTGCGAAAATAATCAGCAAAAAACTGTTTTGATTGATGTGTTCAACTGCGGTTGCTTTCTGCGCACCACAAAAAAGAAACACGAGCCAAACGACTCGTGTTTTTCTTTTGTGCGGTACACCGTGACTTGCGTGCGACACAGTCGCACGGCGCATTATGCGCAACTCGGACTCCGTCCGACTGACGCTTCGCTTTGGTGAGTACATTCACCTCGCTTCGTTATTATCTGGTGGGTTTCGCTATACAATCGAAATCATTGCTTGCAAATGATTTTGTTGTACTTTTTCGTCCACTTCGCAAGTTCCTTTTCTTCGTAAACGGCAGGAATTTTCTTTGCGATGTTCTTTGCTTTGAGGCTTCGCGTAAGGCAGCCGACCGCCTTGCAAACAAGTCCGAAGTGCCCCAATAACAAGAACACTTTTTTGATTATCGACTTTGCGCTCAACTTCGGCTTTTCACCGCTCGTGTCTGTCGTGACAAGCGCAAGATCGCTCTTTTCGATAAGTCCGCCGCCGAACACCCAGTCTATCGTCTTTGGATCTAGCGACAATGCCCAACGTTTTAGCACGTCCACAAACGCAAAGTCCGTGCCGAGCGTGGTCATATACTTGTGGTAGAATCCCCACATATTCTTTGCCGTAAACTCGGTGACTTCGTTTTCTTCGATGTAGTCCGCAAACATTCTACCCGCTTTCATCGAGGATTCGATTCCGCTGCCCATAAGCGGCATAGTCATAAACGCGCTGTCGCCGAGTGCAACGTAGCCGTCCGCAACCGCTCTTGCAATGGACATACGAAGGCAAATTTCAACCTTTTTCTCGCTTACAAGTTGGTTGCCGAGTATGGGATTGCTAGCACGCAACGCTTCGAGAGTGTATTCGATTTCCTTGTCCGAAAGTTCGCCCACTCTGCCGATAAGCACATCCACGAGATTGTCCTCGTTGAGATTGCACCAACTTATGCCCACGCTTCCGAGATGTTTGAGATACAACGTCGAATTGACTTCGGGGTCTCTCGTCGTCGTTCCCTCGACTTTCTTGAAAAAAGCGCGATAGCCGTACATAACGTCGTTCTTTGACGGTTGCGCCTGAATCTCGAATTTATTGGGAACTTGCGCACGGAAAGGTGAGCGCATACCGCTTGCGTCTATAACGAGGTCGAAAAATTGCTCATTACCCTCTAGGAATATCCCAACGATGACGTCGCTTTGAACGACAAGAGATTTGACCTCGGTTTCAAATACGAGTTTGCAGCCTACGCTTTCCGCTTGCTTTGCAAAGTACTCGGAAAGTTTGGTGCGGTATACGGATATTTCTTCCATAGGCGGACACGGCGGAACGGGCAAGGAATATTCCTCGTTTGGCGAGACGAAAAGCCACTTGCTCTTTTGGCAATACACGCCCTTGTCGGGCATAGGCAAGCCTGCCGCCTCGAATACGTCCGCGCGAATATCGTCGCGCCAGTCGTAACTCACTTCACCCCGTTTGCTCTTTTCAAAAACGGTGACGTCGTGTCCTTGTTTCGCAAGGCGAATTGCCGCAACCATTCCACCTTGTCCCATACCTATAACTGCTATTCTTGCCATAATGTTCCTCTTGTTTTATCTTCCTTTGTGTTGTATCGAATTGTCTTTGCTTTTGCAAAAAACAATCTTTATCCGCATATTTTGATTGTTATAATTGCTTTTCTGTCGATTTGCGCAATTATTTTACGCAATCAGACGTTAAAGCAACTTCCACCTATAAACTCTCGCAAAAGCGAGTTGCACGGAATCAAACTTTCGTCCTCTATCGTCTTGAAATATTTGAGATATTTGATAAGTCTATTCGCCACGATAAATTGCGGATCGGTGTCCTTAATTTCTTTGAGTGCAGGCAGCGCAAGTTTTTTGAGTACGCAAAGTTCGTACGCAAGCGCGGAATTGAACACGAAATCCACACCCTCTTGCCACGGATATATCCACCTGAATTCGCCGTTTCTCACACTCGACCACATATCTATCGTATTCTTTGCAGGATAGTTTCTAAACTGCATATCTCTCACGATTCTGCGAATAAGTCGCAAGTCCGTGATGCTAAGCGGCGAGTGATCGTCAACGTTTATGGTAAGTTGCGGCGCAATGTAGATTTTGAATTTTTGGTGTTTGGGTATGGATGCGGTGAGTTTCTCGTTGAGCGCATGTATACCCTCAATCATTATTGAGCTATGCTCGTCAACTCTTATCGTGCGTCCTCTCTCTTTTTCGCCTGTTGCGAAATTGAAAACAGGAAGCGTGACTTCTTCGCCGTTTATCAAGTCAAAAAGGTCCTTGTTGAATTGTTCGATATCCAAACACTCGACGTGTTCGAGATCGACCTCGTTTGCCGCCTTGCCCTGCATTTTGCATATTTTCGCGCGTTCGAGATAGTAGTCGTCCATAGAAATCATAACGGGATTTATGCCCCTCGATATGAGTTCTATGCGCACTCTGTTGCAGAACGTTGTCTTGCCGCTCGAACTTGGACCGGCAATGCAAATGAGGCGGATATTTTCAATGTCGCTCTCGATTTTTCTGCCAAGTTCGGAAAGCATGGAGTTTTGCCTTGCCTCACACATCTGCACGAAATCGAGCACTTTGCCGTCCTCCACCTTTTCGTTTATGTCGGCAACCGTTCCTGTTTTTGTCTTGTTTGCCCAACCCGTCGCTCTTTGAAGGGTTTTGCCATATGTGCTTTCTTCCACAAATTCGGGAATCTCGGCGTTGAGTTCGGAGCGCGGATATTGAATGATTATGCCCGGACTGTACGGCATAAGGTTGTAGCTGAATATGCAACCCGTGGACGGCACCATATACGCGTGCAAATAGTCGTAATAGTCACCGCAAACATAAATATTCACCGCCGTTTCGGGACGATACGGCAATATGCGCAACTTGTCGTCGCGACGCATCTTCTCGAAAATCTCGCGCGCCTCGTCCGTCGAAACGGTGATACGCTCGATGGGCATATCCGACTTTATGATTCGGTCGACTTCTTTGCGGATTTCCTCCGTCGCTTTGGACACGTTGAAACCTTTTGTGAGAATCTGACAGAAAATCGAGCGCGAGGCGTTGTAGCCGAAGCGTATGTGCACATCGGGATAAAGATTGTGAAACGCCATTGCCACGATGTATCTCAAACTCGCTTCGTACGCCTTTGCCGCCTCGTTGTTTTCGATGCCCAAAAACTCGATTGTCTTTCCCTCGTCCTTGCTTGAAAGTTTGCGATTGAGTTCTTTGATTTGCGAGCCGAGTTTGCACACGGCGTATTTGCGCCTATCCTCTTGTTTGAGCAAGTCAAGCACTCTCGTGCCTTCCTTGACTTGCATCTCGATTCCGTTTGCAAAAATATTTATCATTTTCCCCTCACTTTGCGCAAAACCGATTGCACAAAACGCTTAATTGATTATTTTCACATAATTATACTCGCCGTTTCCGCCAAATATAAATATTTGTGACACTCATAATATTGTAT
>CAVFCJ010000101.1:0-4247 GCA_963620965.1 bacterium | reverse complement strand
GTTAAATATAGTCAATACTTCTAATTACAAAAAAAACGTTTTTGTTTTATAAATCCAAAATATCAGTTCATTCGAATACTGCTTTCATTTTTCTTTTTATTTTTCGTTTGCGAAAAAAGTCTAAATTTGTCGCACTGCTATTTGCTCTTTACGCTCGGCATATAGTTTTGTATGCTTGAAGATTTGCTCGGCGAGAGAATCGCTAAAATTGTCGGTGACGAAAAGACTATTGCCGAATTGCGCGTGAGGGTAGGCAGACCTTTGCTTGCTTGCGGCATAGACGGCAAAAGAAAGGCCGTGTCGAGTTACGGCGCGCAGTATATTGTCACACAAAATGACATCGAGGATATTCTTGCACGCGCAACGAATATGTCCTTTTACAGTGCTTCCGACGAAATGAAAAAAGGATACGTCCCTTGCAAACATTATCGAATCGGTGTGGGCGGTGAAGGTATACTCGAAGGCGGCAAACTTATGTGCATAAAGAACGTTGCGTTTTTGGTGATCCGCGTGCCGCACCAAATCAAAGGCATTGCGGACAAGATCGCCCAAGATGTATTCAAGGACGGCAAACCTCGCAACACGCTTATAGTTTCGCCTACGGGCGGTGGAAAAACAACGTTGCTTCGGGAACTTGCTCGCATAGCATCAAAGCGGTTCAACGTGGTGGTAATCGACGAAAGGTACGAACTTTGCGCAATGTCGAAGGGCGTGCCGCTTCTCGATATAGGCGACGCGGAAGTCGTGAGCGGCGTGCCGAAAAAGGACGTGTACGAAAACTGCGTGAGGGCGATGAATCCAGACATTATTGTCACGGACGAGTTGTTTGGAATGGAGGACGCAAAGTCCATTCTCGACGTTATGAGATGCGGTGTGAGCGTATTTGCGACGTTGCACGGCGAGAGCGTGGGCGGCGTGCAAAACAGCGAATTTGCGCCGTTAATCGAGGCGTTCGACGTGGTTTACGTTCTCGGCAAGAATCCCGTCGGCACAATAGTCGAGAAAAAGATATGAGCGAGATATTGAGGCTGATTGCAGGCGGGTTGCTTGCGCTGATTGCGTGCTACGTCGGCTTGTTGATAAAGAGAAGATACAAGTCGAGGACAGAGTATTTTAAGTCGGCGTGTGAGTTTTCAAAGTGCGTGGCGACCGAACTTTCTATGAAAAAAACGCCGATGCCCGACCTTGCCGAAAACTTTTTGAAAGGTAGAAACGGCGATTTTGAAAAGACGGTGGAAACGTGGCTCGACCTTGCAAGAAAAGGACAGACTTTTGCCTACGAAAACGCTTTGGTTTCACTTCTTAAAAACGAGGAGAAAAAGCAGATTGCGGACTTCTTTTCTGCACTGGGAAAGACTGCGCTCAACGACCAACTTTCGCACGTTGGCTATTACGAAAACGTGTTCGAGTCGAAGCGCGCAAAGTGCGAGGAGGAGAGCAAAAAACTTGGCGGAATGTACTTCAAACTGTGCGTGCTTTTGGGCATTGCGATAATGTTGATTCTGGTGTGAGGAAGAAAATATGGACGTAAACATTATATTGAAAATCGCAGGGGTTGGGTTGCTCACGGCAATCGTTTGCGTGATACTGAAAAAGAGCGACCGTGACGAAATCGCAACGTTCGCAACGCTTGCGGGACTTATCATAGTTGCGGTTTTGGTGCTTGATATGCTTGGCGGCTTGTTCGATACGCTTAAGTCGATACTGGCACTTTATTGAAACGTTTCGACACGATAAACGTCGTTTAACGTCGAAACACACTTGTTTGAATTCGAAACAACAGAAGGTAGATATGATTTTCAAACTTGTCGGAATTGCTTTGACGGGCATAGTTGCGGTGACTTTGCTCAAAAATTCAAAGCCCGAATTCAGCGTATTTGCAACCATAGCGACGGGCGTCGTTATGGTGATAAGCATGTTGTCGGCGCTTGGAGAAGTGGTGCTTGTATTCGACTCTATCGTTGAAAAAAGCGGCATAAACGACGAGGTGTTTTCGGCGGTTTTGAAGATTATCGGAATAGGCTATCTTACGGAGTATTCATCGTCCGTCGCAACCGACGCAGGGTGCGATTCCATTGCGCAAAAACTGCAATTCGGAGGCAAAATCACGATATTTTTGATGAGCATTTCAATCGTCAAATCTCTTGTGGACGTGGTGTCCGCACTCGTTTCGACCATATGAGAAAAATTGATTTTTCCGTCAAAATCAAGCCTGTGAATCGCGCTGAAAAAAGTGCGAAAAAACGCTTATTTTTTGCGGTTTTTTGCGCGTTTTTCATATGCTTTTTTGCGGTGTTTTGTTGCGTTTTTTCGGACGGCGAATACGCCTATGCCGCAGAAAAGTCGCAGGAAGAAATCGAAAAAGAATTCAATTCGACGGTTGACGAGGTTATCGACGGACTTGACCTTAACGCATTGCAAGAGTTTTTGGATTCACTCGGACAAGAGGAAAGCGAGGCGGTGTCAATCGAAGATATAAAGCACGCGCTAAAATCTCTCGTAAGCGGTGAGCCTCGTAGTTTTTACGAAAGTTTCATAACATTGCTTTCTAAGTCGGCAGGAAGATATTTTTTGTCGTTTTTGCCGAGTTTTTTGACGATTGTCATTATCTGTCTTTTGAAAAATATGCTGTGTTCGCTCACAGGCGACTTTCTCAACAACTCGACGACAGAAGTCGTTCACACGGTTTGTTATTCTGCAATCGTCATAGTGCTGATGAGCGGAATCGCAAGCATAATAAAGACGGTGAGCGACGCTATAAACGCAATGTCGAAGTTTGCGGACGTGATTTTCCCCGTGCTGTTGACCTTGCTTTCGGCACTCGGAGCAACAACGACGGTCGCTGGATATTCGCCGCTTATGGCTGTACTAAGCACGTTCATTGTGAAACTCGTCACGACTGTGGTTTTGCCTGCGTTTATTGCGTGCGTAGTGTTTTGCGTTGTAGGCAACATCTCGGCGACGGTCAAACTCGACAAACTCGCAAAACTCATAAAGTCTGCTTCGGGTTGGCTTATCGGCATAGCGTTCGGCATATACGCAACCTTTCTCACGGTGCAGGGGATAAGCGGCGGAGCAGTGGACAAATTCGGATTCAACGTCGCAAAATTCGCGGTTTCGAGTTACGTTCCAATTTTGGGCGGCTATCTGTCCGACGGACCGGATTTACTCACGGCTTCGGTTGCACTTGTCAAAAACGCACTCGGCTATACCGGCGCAATCGTGTTGTGTGCCGTTGCCGCTTTTCCCATTCTCAAAGTGGTGATATACTCGCTCGTGCTTAAACTCACTTCCGCCATATGCGAGCCGCTCGGCGATTTGAGAACGTCGGGACTGCTGTTTTCGGTGTCAAAAAATATGAATCTGCTCGTAACCGCGCTTGCAGGCGTTGCGTTCTTGTTCTTTTTGTTGCTTATGCTGTTGATGTCGTCCTGCAATTTCGGAGTGTGATATGAGCGCGTGGATAATGTCGATTGTCGGTGTGATATGTCTTGGAGTGCTTCTAGAAATCGTTTTGCCGAGAGGGAAAAGCACGAAGTATATCAAGGGAGCGTTTTCGCTGCTTGTCGTGTTTGCCATTGCATCTATAATCCCGACCATAGCCAAAGCGGAATGGACGTTGAATGCGGAAGATATATTTTCCAAAAACGATACGAGCGTTTCGATGGGGCTTGACCTTACGTTGAAGTCGAGCGAGAAAGTGCGACTTGCTCTTCAAAACGAGGGGTGCGAGTGTAGGGTGGAGATTAATTATAACGGAACGGTTGCTTTGAAAGTTTGGGTATATGTCGAAAAAACCCAAATATCGGGCGAAAAAATCGTCGCTATCGCTTCCGAAACACTGAATGTTTCAAAGAACATAGTGCGGGTTGTTTACAGTGAATTTTGATTTTTATTTCCGCTTAAAAACGAAGCAAAACGTTGCAAAAAAACATCCATGCGCGCGCATGCGCGCACGCAGGTACATTAAAATTTGCGCGTGCGCGTGCGCGCGAAAGGCAGTGCGTTTTGGGGCGTTTTTTGCATATTTGCGTTGATATTTTGATGTTTTTATGCCTTTTATGTAATTTGCGGAATATTTGAAAATCACTCGATATATATTTTTGTATGAGCGAAGGGATTGACAAAATCAAAGCCGACGCAAAAGGCGTTTTCGAAAAACTCAAAGGGATAAAAAATATAAAGATTATCGTTTTGGTATTCATAATTGCAATTGCGCTCATCATATACTCTAACGTAGCGACGAC
>CAVFCJ010000100.1:0-4317 GCA_963620965.1 bacterium | reverse complement strand
GTTTCACTGTTTTCACCTATGAGGTCATAGGAATTATATGATTGTATGATATTATTGATAGGCAAGCCTAACAACGAATACACTTTGCGAGTAAATTCGTAAGTGAGTTTCGATGTAGGCAACGACCAAATATTGTTTCGTACCTTGTCTCCAAAACGCCGATAGATAGCACAAGCGAACTCTGCTTGTTTGGAAGCGATATCAAGGAACTTAGTAGTTTCATTGATACCATCCTCTGGCAAGAGAGCTACGACATCATCAGCAACTTTTGACGGCGTAACTATCTCTGAAATTGACAGCCGTCCGAACTTGCGCAAAGCACGCTCAACACGTTCAAGGGGCAGGAGCGAAGTATCACAAGAGAGGTCGCTAATGTTCTGTATCTTGTAGTCTAGATCTTGCAATATAAAACTATTGAGACGTTTATTGAGGTAATTGAGGGAAGATGGTTTCAATCCTACATTGCGAGCGATGCGTGCGTTATTTGTGTCGCTGCGAATAACACGAATTATCTCTTCGAGCGATGATACATGGTCGTCTGTAAGCAAAGCGAAAAAGAGAATTTGTGCAAAATAAGTAGCAAGGCGTTTGTCGGCATCATCTTTTTCTACTTGTCGTGTGGTCAGGACATCGTCACCTTTGCCATTGTCGTTATTGTTGTTATCATCGTCACTATTGCCATCGGCTTCAAAGTCATCCTCTTCTCCTTCGTTAGGTTTGATGCTGATGCCTTTCTGAGCATTGATTGGCTCAAGCCCATCAATGAGCAGTTGAATTTGTGGGTCTTTGAGCAAATCAAAATCGGTAGGTATTTCTCTCGCCTCGTCCATAACAGTTCGATTCGCAGAGTATTGACGTACGGCATCAATAACATCAGATGGTACGACCTCTTTTATTTTTCCATTGTTGATGACGATAATAGGCGAAATCTTTAGTTCCTTTTGTATGCGTTCCTCGAGTTGTTCATTACCTCGTTCTTCCGTGTTGGCATTGTAGATTTTCGACTTTTGCTCTTGCATTACGAACATGCGGCTTAGGTCAAAATCGACGAGCAATGTTTGCGGTTTCATGTTGTAGCGTATGGTATTGCCTTGCTCGTCTTTGTATGTCTTTACATATTGGTTTTGCAGGCGGAAGATAGCCTGATCATATTCTTGGGGTGAAGACACATCTTTGAGGAATAGCATAGTGTCCCATTCGCGAACAGTGCTTCCGGTAAGCATTCGGTTTACTGTGAGCGTGATGGTTTTTTGGTCTTTTTCCTCGCATTCTGCAATAGTACGTTTGATATCTTCAGGTGTGCTGTAGGTGTTGCCGTCAATACCTGATATGTTGATGACCTTATAATTTGATAGGTTCTTGAAAATCTGCTTGTTGTCTTTAAGCAGTTTTTCCATAGCATCGCACGAAGCACAGAAAGGCAATACACAAACAATATGGCGGCACATTTTGCCCTCTTTGAGTTTGTCGTAGTCAAGAAAACCTAACAAGTTCAGTTCTTTTGCACTACCATCGATGACGCGTAAGAGGTCAAGGACTTCTTTTTGATGTGCAAAGAGCCTATGTGCTTTAGCAGCAGAGGTGTCTTTGCTGACCGATTGCGGGCGGAACAATTCAGTAAGCGAGGCAGTTTTACCTTGCTGCTTGAGTTGTTCGAGCATAAGACGAGCCGAATCGTTAGGATTGAAAGCAAAGCGCACCATCTGCGGGAAACCATAATAGGGGTTATCCCAATCTTGATATGGCTCGCCGGTGTTTTCGTTGATGCGCTCTTGTTCAATATCTTCTTCATGTTCTCTATCCCACTCGTCTTTGGCATCGATGATGTCTGTAAACTGATAGAAAGCAATGATATCTTCGGGCTTGAACTCGCTGCCCATCAAGATGCGGTATGGCGTACCTGAAAGGTGCAGAGTGGTATCAACTTGCAGTTGTTTGACAAGCTCAAGACCTTCGTCTAAATCATCATACGACGCATCGTTGCGTGCAAGTTCTTTCTTGATTTGCGCATTGGTAAGTTCGGCATTACGCAATACTTTGCCGTATTCTTCTGCTCGTGCACCGAAGTGCGTTTCATCAACGATAAGCAGGTCAATCTGATTCGAGAATATGTCTTTGTGCTTATCTTTGATATCATCCCCCATAAGGTCTTGCAGGGTCAAGAACACTGCAACACACTTGCCTTGCTCGAGATGATTGGTAATGGACTTGTTGTCAGTAATAAGTGCAGCACTATCAAGAAAATCATAATCAGTAAAACGGACATGGCTTTCGACAGTCCGTTTCCACTCATTTTTGACATCGGCTTTGGCAGAAACAATGAGTACCACTTTGGCTTTCATAGCAGTGGCACAGCACATAGAAGTGAACGACTTGCCAAAGCGCATCACAGCATACATCAATAGATTGCGTCTGCCTTGATTCCGTGCCTCAATAAAACGATTTATAGTATCACCTTGATTTGGACGTGGCTCGTATTTCTCTGTGCGCTCATAGTGTTCCTCGATATGTAAACGGTCTTCAGAATAAAACTGATATGGACTGCATACTTGCGAGGCTCGCTTCTCTATTTCAATGATTGCTTCATCAATGTCTTTCGGTGTAGCGTTTTGGAAAAACTCTTTAGAGTAGTATGGTAGATTAGCGACATCCTCAGGTTGCAAACGGTGCAGGTGTTTTATCTGCTCAAGATAATAATGCACCGCAAAATCACGGAAATATTTTCCGTCAGAAGTTTGAGCCACCCATTGCCAATTGTCCTCATGTACAAGGTTTGAGAAATGCTTGCGCCACTCTTCAATGCGAACATTAACAGGGCGGTAAGTGTCGCCTACTTTAAGGTAGTTCGGAACCGTATTGGTCGTGAACGCATAGATATGAGGTGGAATACGTCCAAAAATGATGTTGTCAAGTTCTGAAGTGTCTATCATTTGTTAATCATGGTATGAAATTCAACAATTTCAATAGGTTGTTCATTCTTTTCCCATTTCGTTCTATCCCAATCAGCGACTACCTGATAAATACCGTTGTGTAAGTGTATATTTTTTTTCTTGCAACCGATACAGTCTTCTTTGTGTGTAAATAGGTCGGTTTGTTTGCCATCTTTGCCATTGATACAAGACATTGGTAGTACCATTTTGATGCCATCCATCTGGAATATGTTCCATGAGATGATGTGCGCAGCAAAAAGCAAGTGCGAGTGGAAAGGTTGTGAGGTTTTGATCTTATGCTTGACGGCAAAGTCCTCGTAATAATCGATGAAAGAACAAAATATTGCTTCTCTTGCAAGCAGAAGATTGTCGCCTTGCCACTCAAAACCATAAATGGATTTGAGCGCAGCAAAAGCCCATTGATACCATTCTTTCATCGTCTTGCAGTTTTCACCAACTACACGCAATTTTCTGTCTAACAAGCCAATACGCATATTAAGTGGTATGGCTTTGCCCGTTGTCGTATCATAACGACTGACAAGGTATGGTGCTTCACCACACGCCATTTCAAGGCGTGTGTCACAAACATAATCTTGCCACGTTTTACCTGTTACCGTAGGGAATGGAATTTTTCCTTCTGTCGGTTGCCATGTTCGGTTGGTGTCGTCTTGTGTATTGAATATGTTGTTCTGTCCGAACCATGCATTATCGATAAGGTTATTCTGCACATTGCACACCCATGCAGGCGTGAATACTTCAGCTTTGTCGCGAGTGCGTTTCTCTTGTTCTTCGCGTGTTTTGGCAGCGCGCGGTCGGACAAGGTATTTATGTATGCCCGTGACGCTCTCAATGCGAATTTGGTCGTTGAAATAAAAGCCCGCATCTTTGTAAGCATTGGTAGCCCAAAAGATGTGTCGGCGGTTTTTAATGAGTCGGTGTTTGTCCGTTTCTTCAAGAGCATGATCTCGAAGTAACATTTCGAAAACATCTCGTCCGTATTGATTAAGAATGTGCTCTTCTAATATACCAATGTTTTGTTCGGACATTTGTCTTAAGAATTTATCTATATTATAAGCTTTCAGATTGGAATAAAAATATATTACCTTAGTCTTAATATCCGTGTAAGTATCACTATTATCAAACTAACGACAATAATTACCTAGACTATTCTTTGTATCATAGACAGACAAAGCAGTTCCCAAATCATAAAAATTTACAATTATACACAGCTTCTCCTCTTCGCTTGAGGTAATAAGACTTTCTATCAATCTTCCACGAATGTTTGTATTCTCTATGTGCAAGACTACAAGTATTTCGTTCCTACTTTTGTTACATCTGTCATTCAAATCTCTTTCAAGAACTCTGAAATTATTTCTCTTTCAAGAAC
>CAVFCJ010000099.1:0-4517 GCA_963620965.1 bacterium | reverse complement strand
GTTTTTTGCTTATTTTGCATTTATTTTTATATTACAAGTCTAAACAAACCTTTTCACTTTGTCAATCCATTCGCCCTGCAATAAATCCGCAATCGGCACGTCGAGTATGGTTTTTACTCCTCTTTGCCCGTTTTCGTACTCTTTAGCGAGTGCTTTTGCGTACGCGACGAGCACCCCCGCCGTAAAAGTCGGATTGCTTTCAAGATTCAACGACAATTCCGCTTTTGACTTAAAACCGTCGAAAACGCCGTTTGCAAGCACGAAACCGCCGTGCCGAGTGCCGCCGCAATGCTCGTCAAAGTATTTTTCGTCCACAAAATGCACAATAGTGTCGTATTCGGCAAAATAATTGGGCATATTTACGATTTTACGCTCGATTTCCTCATTGTCTGCGTCCTTTTCGGCAACGACGTAGCACTCTCTAAAATGCTTTTCTCTCGGCGTTAAATCCCTGTCAACGCCCTCGCGCACGAGTTGCAATGCGGATTCTTTGGGAATTGTGTATTGTTTTGCGTTTACCACGCCTTTGATGCGACGTATCGCCTCGCTGTGTCCTTGCGATACGCCCCTGCCCCAAAACGTTTGGCACTTCGAGTTTGGAATTACGCCGTAAAACAAAGCTCGCATGAGCGAAAACAGCCCCGGGTCCCAACCTATGCCGACAAAACACAATCTGTCGTTGTCAAATGCGATTTTCGACATTCTATCGATGTGTTTTGTCATTTCGGCGTGCGTGTCGAAACTGTCTATCGTGTTGAATTTCGGCGCAATCTTCGCCGCCGTATCTTGCAAATCGCTTTGAGAACCGACGCACAACAACGCAACGTCCATATCGAATTTGAAAATGTCGTCCTGAAAATAAACTTGCGTTCCGCAATCCGACTTTACGCCGCTTCTTCTCGAAAATATCCCGACAAGTTCAATATTTCCGTCGGACAATATGATTTTTTCGCACGCTTTGCCCAAATTGCCGTAGCCGACAATGCCAATTCTGATTTTCTTTTTATTTTTGTCCCGTTCAATCATGTTTTCCCCCTCTTATCGCAAGTTTGCATGACATAATTGTGCACGATTTGCGCTCGCGCGGGCATAATATGTCATAGCAACGCATCGATATTGTGCAATATATGCGCAAATGACTCGCTTGTTGACGAATATTTTGTCGTTAAGGATGAAAAGCCTATTGTTCGATATGCAAATTCTGTCTTGCGATAAAAAAATCTCGTTTTTCAAGACAAAACTCTGTTTTCCGAGACGGAAATGCAGATTTTGTGACGGTAATTCCGCTTTGCACTCGGATTTATTTGCATAAAACCGCCGTGCGTTGACAATAATACTGCGAGATATGGATATGGTTAAACGAGGTGATTTGTATTATGCCGATTTAAGCCCCGTCGTCGGAAGCGAACAAGGGGGAATTCGTCCTGTTCTCATCGTGCAAAACAACGTCGGCAACAAATACAGCCCAACCATAATCGCCGCGGCGGTGACATCGCAACTCGACAAAGCGAAATTGCCCACGCATATTGCGCTCGAAGCGGGAAAATACGGCTTGCCGAAGGATTCCGTCGTTCTTCTCGAACAGATACGCACCCTCGACAAACGCCGATTGAAAGAAAAAATCGGCGAATTACCCCTCAACATGATGACAAGAGTCAACGAAGCGTTGCTCGTGTCGCTCGGATTTTTTGAAACTTAAAAAGCACGCCTTTGCGTGCTTTTCGCTAATTTATCGATATTTTGTAAAATTTACACTTGCTTTTTTTTAGAAAATCGCTCGATTTTCAAGCTATTATAGCGGATTTGGCGTTATTTAGAGATTCTAATATTTGATTTCAAATGTTTGTTTTCCAATACTTTTCAAGCGTTTGCGTTCAATATTTTCGATATTCATTCCTCGTAAACGTCGAAAAGCGTTGCCATCACTTTGTTGATAATGCGCCAGTCGAAACCCTTTTGAAAAAGGTGCGCACCGACCTTTTGCGAATCCGATTTATCCTCTATTTTCTTCGTTCTGACGAACTTTCTCGCCATTTTTTCGGCAAGTTCGAGTTCGAAATCGTCGTCGATTTCGTCGTAAACTATATTTTCGACGACATTTTTGTCCACGCCTTTTTCGTTTGTGAGTTTATAGATGATTTTTCTTGCGCCGTAGCGTGATTTGTTGAACAGCAAAAACGTGCGCACATATTCCTTGTCGTCGACGTATCTGTAACTTTTTGCTTTGGAAAGAGCAAAATCCACTTCGTCTTTGTGGAAGCCTTTGTCGTACAACTTGTCCTTACATTCTTGCTCCGAACGCGCAGAACCCGCAAGATATTTCACAAGCGTTTCGTAAGCCTTTTTGGCTCTTTCTTCGTTAAGAGGATAATCAGACATAATGCACCCAAAAGTTAAATCATTTGAATTTTCGGCATTCTAACTGAGTTTTTTGAAACAAACTACGCCCGTATCCGCGACGTTTGCACGACCGAGCGAGGCTTCGCTTACACCTTCGATAAACGCGTTTTTTTCGTCGAGCGCAACGTAGACTTTGCTTGTCACGTCGTTGTCGTAGGTTATATCGTCAATCACAACGCCGCTTTTGCGAAGATACTTTTCGACGGTTGCGTGAGTTGGATAATCCGCGCGAATCTCAACGAGCGCACTCTCAACTTTTTGAGATATTTTGCCCGATTTTACGGCTTCTGCAGCCGTTTGAGAATACGCGCCGACAAGTCCGCCCGCGCCGAGTTTTATTCCGCCGAAATATCTCGTCACGACAATCGCCGTTTTGACTATATTCTGCTTGCGAAGCACGTCGAGTATAGGCTGTCCGGCCGTTCCCGACGGCTCGCCGTCGTCGCTGAATCTCGTGACGTTTCCAAGTTCGTCGCCGACGTACGCATAACAGTTATGCGTGGCGTCGGGATACTTTTTACGCACGGATTTGACAAAATCTTCCGCTTCGTCGGCGTTGAGTTCGCCTTTTACGGTGACAATGAAAATCGAGCGTTTTATCTCGATTTTCACCTCAAACTCACCGTCAACATAGCGATACGTTTTCATTCGACCGTAACTTTGTAGAAGTTCTTTTTGCCCTTTTGAAGGACAAAACCGTTTGCAATCTGACTGTAGCTGATTTGTGCCATAATGTCCGTCACTTTTTGATTGTCAACGGATATGCCACCGCCTTGGATGAGGCGTTTTGCCTCGCCTTTGGACGGAACTTTCGCAACCGCGACGAGAATGTCCGCAACGGAAGTCATACCTTGCGGTATGGTTGCGCTCGGCATATTTTCGCTATCGCCCGAAAACGCCGCGCGCGCCTTTGCAAGTGCGTCGTCGGCTTCTTTTTCGCCGTGTACCATCATGGTGAGTTCGTATGCGAGGCGTTCTTTTGCCTTGTTCATACGCTCATCGTTATAGCGAGTGAGTTCTTTGATTTCGTCAAGCGGCACGAACGTGAGGAAACGGAACACTTTTTCGACGTCCGCGTCCGCGATGTTGCGCCAGTATTGGAAGAAATCGTACGGTGCGGTCTTGTTCGGGTCGAGCCAAACCGCACCCTTTGCCGTCTTGCCCATCTTTATGCCTTCCGAGGTCGTGAGCAAACCGAAAGTGATTGCAAACGCGTCTTTTTGTTCCTTTCTGCGGATGAGATCCGCGCCCGAAAGCATATTAGACCATTGATCGTCGCCGCCGCATTGGAGCACGCAACCGTACTTGCGATTGAGCACCAAAAAGTCGTAGGATTGCATAAGCATATAGTTGAATTCAAGGAAAGTAAGTCCTTTTTCAAGGCGTTGCTTGTAGCACTCTGCAGTGAGCATACGGTTCACCGAGAAATTTGCACCGACTTCGCGCAAGAAGTCGATGTAATTTAGGTCGAGAAGCCAGTCGGCATTGTTTACGAGAATCGCCGCGTTTTCGCCCTCGAAACGTACGAATTTTGCCATTTGCTTCTTGAAGCAATCGACGTTGTGCTGAATGGTCTCTTTTGTCATCATCGAGCGCATATCAGTACGTCCGGACGGATCGCCTACCATTGCCGTACCGCCACCGATGAGAATGATGGGACGATGACCCGCGTCTTGCAAACGCTTTGCGACTATCATTTGCATGAAATGTCCGACGTGAAGGCTGTCAGCCGTCGGATCGAAGCCGATGTAGAAGGATTGAGGACCTTCGTCGAGCAATTTTTTAAGGTCTTCTTCAAAAACCACTTGTTTAACCAAACCGCGTTCGCGAAGTTGGTCGATAACGTTTTGTGACATAGTGTAAAATCCTTATAATATTATTTAGTATTTCGATTGTAACACCGCTTTCGAGGTTTGGCAACTTGTTTTTGAAAAGGAAAATTTAACGCAAAATAACTTTCAAAACTCAATTTTTCGAAAAGCGACATTCTAACTAATTAAAAACTATTTAGATGTTCGAAAAGAATTGAAAATTACCTAATAAAATACAATAGAATTCTATGCGCGCGCAAGATTAAATTACAATATTTTCTTGATAAAATAATATCAATATGATAA
>CAVFCJ010000098.1:0-4520 GCA_963620965.1 bacterium | reverse complement strand
ACTAGCGATTGCTACGAAGTCAATCGCGTCAGTGTTGCCCCACGCGGAGCGGACGTCGTGGGTTCCCTCAAAGAATGCAGAGGGGGAACGACGGTAGGGGAAACACATGAGGAAGGGGGAATTTAGAGTTTATAAGCGTCTACTTTTTCATAAAAAATCAACCCGACTTTTTGTCGGGTTGATTTTTTATTCTTTATTATTCCTTATCCCATATCAAAACGGCATCAGTGTTCCGAAAAACAGCACTACGACCAAGAACGCCGCAGAAAATATAAATCCGAAAGTGCCGAAGAAGAAAGACAATCTTGCAAGACCTTTCTTTGTGTTTGCGCCGGCAACGGAAAATACCACGCCTATGAAAGACAATGCCAAACTTGCAATGTATAAGCCTCTCACGAGGTCGCCCGCAAGCACGGATTTTACGAAATTCACGGCGGGGAAGAAGAATGTGAGCGATGCGTAAAGCATCGCCAAAAATCCGAGCAAAGTCATCACGAACCCCAAAATCAGCACGATTTTTCGCGCCGCCATATCCGAATAGGGTTGAGTTGTTTGGGATTGAATTTCTTTTGTCATACTCAAAGTATACAGTCTCATTTGCCGCTTGTCAATACGGACAGGAAAAACACGTCGTTTTTGCCGAAACACATATACGTCGTCATCGAGCCGGAGTCAGCGTCGAAGAATATCGTCAACTTGTTTTGTCCGTCAACTATCGACGTTGTCGCAAACACGTTTTCGGCGTATTTGAACGTCGTTGCGGCGGTGATTTCGTTATCGTCGAGTTTAAGCAGACAATCGAAGTTTTCAAAGCGAGCGACAAGCATATTTTCTTCTTGCCATACGCAAGAAAAATCGGTTGCTTTTTCAAGCGATATTGCGCCGTTTTGCGAGGTTAAACCGCTTGCGTTGTCGAACATTTGACCACTCGATTCAAATCGATTTTCGTTTGAAACGATTATATTCGAAAGGGGTGTTTGGGATATGAATTCGAGGTGCGAACAAAACCTTATTATGCGGTTTTTCAAGAGGAGTTTCAAGCCGTTTTCACATCTATAAAGCGCGCCGAAACTCTCGCCGTTTACGTTGTATTGCGCATTTTCGTTTAGCATTTGCGACAGGAGGGAAACTTTCAAGCCGTTTTGTGTTCTAAAAAGGATTGCAAAGCATTGAACGTTTGATTGAATCACGGGCATAATTTGCAAAATACGGTGTTTATCGTATGAAAAACGCTTTGAAAAACCCGATGTTGTATTGTAAGTTACGCCGACGGCGGTTTGCTCGTCTTGCAAAAACAGCAAGGTAGAATCACCGTATTTTATGGTTTGCACTATGTTTGCGGCTGTCGTTTGAAGCACGAAATTGTCGCTTTCAACTCGCAACGCGTCGTCTATTGAAAGCCTCTTTATTTTGTCTTTTTTCACGCAAAACGCTTCGACGTTTTCGCCGTAATAATTAGCATTTATTTCGTCGTATGCGTCGAGCGTGTTTTCGCAAGATACGTCGAAGTTGCTATCGTATATTTTGACGGTTGTTTTTGCGCCGTCGCAAGTGAAAATCGCAACGCCGTTTCTCGTTTGACAACTTGAAAGATACTCGTCATTTTCGTTTGCGATTTTAACGGTCTTTTCAAGCGTTTCGCCGCTGAAAATCGCTATGTAAATTCCTTTCTCTTTCACGTCGTATTGTTCGGAATTCGAGTGGAATGCGAGGGCGGTTTTCTTTGCGAAATAAAAGACGTCGAGGACCTTTTCTTCGCCCTCGCCGCCGACGTGTGCGACGCTTGCGCCGTTTATCGTTTCGCTCTTTCTCGGCAACACGGAATAAATCGGTTTTGTCGTCGGATTGTCTGCGTTTTCTTGGTTTTTGTCGTCGTTTGCCCCTGCGACGTTCGAGTTGCCGTCGTGAGTCTTGCCCACGATTGCGGAAAGTGCGATATAGCAAGCGACAGCGACTGTCATCAATAGGATTACCGCAAGCCATTTGGCGATGGTTTTTTGTTTTTGCATTTTTCACCTCGCCTCAATTTATCACATACTTCGTCCGCAATTTTTCCGTTCGAGTCGTGTTTTATGGGTTTCATAGGCGGATTTTGCATTGCCGTTTCTATTGCCCCGACAAAATTGTCGCAAAAACTCGAATCTTGTTTAAGCACTATTCCGCCGTACTCTTTTGCAAGGTCGGCGTTGTATATCTGATCCCCTCTCGATGCGCCTTTGGGTAGGGGGACGAATACGGCGCATTTGCCTATCGACGATATTTCGAAAACGCTCGTTGCGCCCGCCCTTGAGAGTATTACGTCGCAAGCGGTGTAAAATAGGGAGATGTCGTCGGCATATTCGAACGCACGGTAGTCGCTCGCACATATTTTTTCGTCTTTGTTTTTGCCGGTGACGTGCAGAACGTAATACTTCGCCGTGAGCGACTTTATATTCTTTTTGACCGCTTCGTTTATCGCGCTTGCGCCCGACGAGCCGCCGAACACGAGAAGCACGGGCTTTTTGAAAGGATTGTTTGCGTCAAGCGTTTTTTGCGCCTCGATTTTGTCCTTTCGCAAAAGATTTTCACGCAAAGGCATACCCACGAAAATGCCGTCGAATTTTGCTTTGGGGTTGGCTTTGAAAATCGTCGCGCCTTTTAGTTTTGCGATTTTGTTGGCAAGACCGAGAGTGTAGTCGCTCTCGTGCGCAAAGACGGGGATATGAGCCTTGCTTGCGGCAAGCACTATCGGCAAGGACACGAAACCGCCTTTTGAAAAAACGCAATCGGGTTTGATTTTGGCGAGCAATTCCGTTGCTTTTTTGACCGCGCGGCGCAATTCGATTGGGATTTTCAAGTTGTTTTTGATTGCGTCCATAGATAGCGAGCGCACGAGTTTTATCGTGGGAACGGCATAGTATTTTATGCTTGCGCCGCGAGCGAGTTGTCTTTCGAGAGTGTTGCCCTCGCCGCCTGCGTACGCTATTTCAAATCCTCTTTTTTTAAATTCGGGAACGAGCGCAAGGTTGGGGTAGACGTGACCTCCCGTGCCGCCGCCCGTGAAAAGTATCACCCGTTTTTGATGCGAAATTGTCGTTTTATCCTTCATTTTCGAAACCATATAACCATATTATGAAACAAATTTGCACAAAGTTGCGTATTTTTATGTCTTGAAAAGAGCAAAAGCGTGTGTTACAATATATCCATATTGAATAACGATTGATCGCTTTCGCGATAAGAGGAGAATTTATGAAAACCGAAAAATTCCAGAGTTTTGACGGAACCGTATTGCAATGCTATCTTTGGGACAACGTGCGCAGCCCTAAGGGCGTAGTCCAAATTTCTCACGGTATGGCGGAACACGCTCGCAGATACGACGACTTTGCAAACTACCTCAATCAAAACGGATATATCGTCTTTGCCGACGACCACCGCGCTCACGGTATGACAAGCACCAAACAATCTACAAAGGGCGTGAAGGGCTATCACAAGGGCAACATCTATTTCGACACCGTAAAGGACGAGTGTGCAATCACCAAGATGCTC
Source organism: bacterium (assembly GCA_963620965.1). GTDB lineage: Bacteria > Bacillota > Clostridia > Christensenellales > CAG-917 > CAG-475. Next base: position 995 of record CAVFCJ010000098.1, on the reverse strand, counting down.
AAAGACAGATACAACCTCCCCGTAATATATCTCGGACACAGTTACGGCAGTATGCTCGGACAACGCTACATCGAGGAATGCAAGGACTATTCGGGCGTTATCCTCAGCGGCTCTGCGATGATGAAGGGCGCGTTGCTCAATAGCGGCGCGGCGATTTCAAACGTGCAGTACAAACTTCTCGGCGGCGAAAAGACGGCTCATCTGCTCAACAACTTGTCGTTTGGCGCATACAACAAACCTTTCAAAAAGGAATCCGAGTACGCATGGCTTTCTCGCGACAAAGAGAATGTCAAAAAGTACATCTTCGACGAGCAATGCGGCTACGTTATGTCCATTGCGTTCTTCAAGTTCTTCCTCAACGGGCTCAAAGAGAGTTACAAGCCAGAAAACCTTGCCAAAATCGACAAGAACAAACCCATCGCCATTTTCTCGGGAGACAAAGACCCCGTCGGCGGCAACGGCAAACTCGTCCAAAAACTTTACGACCAATACAAGAATCTCGGCATCAAGGATTTGACCGTCAAACTTTATCCCGACGCACGCCACGAGATTTTGAACGAGGTGAATAATAGCGAAGTCTATTCCGACTTCCTTTCCCGCTTGAACGAAATGGCATAATAGCGCGCCAAACCGCGCCTAACTTTGGCAGCATCCCTTGTCTGTCAACTCATTTACGCTTAGTAAATTAGGGTTGTCATTCAAGGGGTGCTTTCTCGTTATGCATCTGTTTAGTGGGCTTTTTCGCGCTCTTCATCCAAATAGTGCATACAGCACACCATTCAAGTAACGTAAACTTATTCGTAGACGGAACACGAGCCGCAAGGCGGCGAGCCATTGCTCAAACGTCGTTGCGTCAATGTCAATCGCCCATATCGTCATTCAGAGCGAAGCGTGGGAATCCCCTAAATAGAAATGAAAACTATTGGGGCGATTGTCAAAAACCGCACTTGTTTTCGCAATCACTAACCGCGCAGAGAATTTGTGCTATCAGTTCG
>CAVFCJ010000097.1:0-4558 GCA_963620965.1 bacterium | reverse complement strand
ACTTTTATGTGCGCTTAAATTGGATTGCACAACTTCAAAATATGAAAAATCGTGTTTTTTCAGTCCAAAGCGATAAAAATCATTGATATTTTAGAAAAAATCCCAAGAAAATAAAAAAACCAATCCGCCACTGGTGCGGATTGGTAAAATGTGGTGGAGCCAAGGGGATTCGAACCCCTGACCTTTTGAATGCCATTCAAACGCGCTACCAACTGCGCCATGACCCCATGTCGTTTTTTGCTGTTTTGCTCAATTATATTACATCATTTTTGCGATATAGACAAGTGTTTTTGTCTTTTTTTATATGTTTATTTTCCGATACCAAAAGCGGATTTGATATTGCGTGACAATGTTTGCACATTCGCATGATTTGCATCTGCGTTGCAAAACGCTATCCTTTCCATTGCTTTTCGGCATCAGGATTACGACATATTTGGAAAAGTAAACGGATGAATTTCGGACAACTGCGCAGCCAATCGGCAGAAATCTGCCGACGGCATGCGCGGATATCGTCTAAAACTATGTCAAAATGATTGTTTCCCTTCGGACAAAAACTTGCGTATCTCGCATTTTATCCAAAAAATCAATAGTTCTCTGCTTTTATTTCAAAATAACTTTGCGGGTGACTGCATACGGGGCACACTTCGGGCGCCTTTGTTCCGACAATGACATGGCCGCAGTTTCTGCATTCCCACACCTTGACGCAACTTTTTTCGAATACTTGCTTGTTTTCAACGTTATGAAGCAGAGCGCGATATCTTTCTTCGTGATTTTTTTCAATTTGCGCAACCATACGGAATTTTGCGGCAAGTTCATCAAACCCTTCCTCTTCGGCGGTCTTTGCAAACTCGGCATACATATCCGTCCACTCATAGTTTTCGCCTTCGGCCGCAGCGAGAAGATTGTCCTTGGTGTCGCCGATGCCGTTCAATTCCTTAAACCACATTTTGGCGTGTTCTTTCTCGTTCTCGGCAGTCTTTAAGAACAGTTCAGCGATTTGCTCGAAGCCCTGCTTTTTGGCGGTTGAAGCGAAGTATGTATATTTGTTTCTTGCCTGACTTTCACCTGCGAACGCCGCTTGCAAATTTTTTTCTGTCTGTGTTCCTTTGTACTTGTTATCCATGACAAATAGCCTCCTTTTATAATTGAATTTTGAATTAAAAAGGCACAAGAAAAACGATTGTTATCTTTCTTGTGCCGAAATTTCATATATCATGGCAGCAACCTCCGTCGTGATATCATCCGTCCGATATTACACTTTTTGCAAAATACTCGTTGACAACTGCTCCTGCTTTTTGAATACGTTCACATCCCGCTCGGGGAATATGCTCACTTAAAACATAACATGGGGATATAAGTTTGTCAATAATAACCTCAAACATATGCCCGTAAAGCGCATGTCGGATTTTCCCATTTTATTTTTTTGTCCAAAAACGCTGGACAATACCGATTTGTCGTGCTAAACTCTGTACATCATCTCGATAGAGGTGCGGATTTTATGACAAGCCGACGGCGCAGACTTCGCGTCGGTGGGAAAGGAAAATCCGCCGAAAGAACGGTACGTTCGGTCTGGAACGGTCGCACTTGGGACAACGCAGAATATGCGTTGTACTGTCACCGCAAGGTGGAGCGCTATCAACGTTGAGCGATATTTTCGTATCCGCAATGTTGTTGGCATTGCGGATTTTTTTATCCGCAAAACGACAAAAATCAATTTTTGGAGATAAAAAAATGAAAAAGTATTCAACTATCATCGTCGCAATGCTTATGATTGCAATCGTTACGCTCGGTGCAGTGGCTTTGACCGCCTGCAACTCAAAAGACAGCGACACGATTGTTGTGGGGCTTGAATGCGGATACATCCCCTTCAACTTCACGCAAATGACAGACGCAAACGGCGCAATCAAAATCGACAATGCCGAAGGATATGCAAACGGCTACGACATACAGATTGCAAAAAAGATTGCCGATTCGCTCGGAAAAAAACTTGTTGTGAAGAAACTCGAATGGGATTCGTTGCTCCCCGGCGTCACGGCAGGCACACTCGATTTTATCATTGCTGGTATGAGTCCGACGGCAGAAAGACTTCAAGCAATCGATTTTTCAAACGCATACTATGAGAGCAATCTCGTCATCGTCGTAAGAAAAGACGGCAAATACGCGTCCGCAACAAAATTGAGCGATTTTGCAGGTGCGTCGCTGGTTGCACAAAACGGCACGTTCCACGACAAAGCGTTGCAAGCGCAAGCGTCCTCGATCGGCTACACGAGAAAAACTCCTATGGAAACCTTCCCTGCGATGACCAACGCACTCAATGCAAAAACCATTGACGGCTACATTGCCGAAGAGCCGGGTGCAATTGCGGACTGCGCATCCAATCCCGATTTGACATATGTCAAACTTTTGAACAACTCAACGGGCTTCACGGCGAGCGCAGAGGACACGCAAATCGCAATCGGTATGAAAAAAGGTTCTCAATACAAGGACGCAATCAATCAGGCGCTTGCGAACATAAGCCAACAAGAGCGCGACGCAATGATGGAAAACGCCATCAAATGGTCGTCGCAAAACAACTGATAAAGGACAACAATGGGATTTTTTGAAAGAGTCGGCAACATAATATCCAACTACTACCTTTGGATACTCAAAGGCGTGGGATACACGATGCTCGTTGCGATTGTAGGCACAATCGTAGGCTTGTTTATCGGCATTCTCATCGGCATGTACAGAACTCTTGACGCACCCAAAAACAAGTTTTTGGCAGTGTTGAAAAAGATAGGCGACTTCCTTTTGTCCGCCTACATCGAAGTGTTTCGCGGAACGCCTATGATGGTGCAGGCAATGGTCATATTTTGGGGCTTTGCGCTGCTAAACGACGGCGCAACCCTCGACGTGACGATTTCGGGGCTTATCATCGTGTCCATAAACACGGGTGCGTATATGGCGGAAATTGTCAGAGGCGGCATCATATCCATAGACAAAGGGCAATTCGAGGGCGCGCAGGCAATCGGCATGACGCACTCGCAAACGATGTGGAACGTCGTTATGCCGCAAGTTCTTCGCAACATCATGCCGAGCGTGGCAAACGAGTTTGTCATCAACATCAAGGACACGTCGGTGCTGAATGTCATCGGCTTCACCGAACTGTTCTTCTACGGCAAAACCATTGTTCTAAACACCTATCAAACCTTTGAAACGTATCTTGTCGTCGCGGTTGTTTACTTCATACTCACCTTCACCATAACGCGGATTCTGCGCCTTGTCGAAAAGAAAATGGACGGCAAAAAGGATTATCAGATTATGGGTTCGCAAAATATGGACGCAGAGTCTATGTTGCGCGAGAAAAACGCATTAGGGGGCAAAGAATAATGAACGAAAATATGAACAATATGCGAATTGAAACGCATACAGAGCAAAACGACGTCGCCGCAAGCGACGTACAAAACGCCCCGTTAGATATCGAAAATCTCGACGATAACGCAATCGGCACTATAACCGACAGCGCAACCGAGAATACAAGCGAAAACACCACCGCACCCGTCATAGAAGTGCGGCATCTCGGCAAGACGTTCGGCACGCACGAAGTGCTAAAGGACATCGACTTTGACATGGACAAAGGCGACGTGACTTGCATAATCGGCTCGTCGGGAAGCGGAAAGTCTACCCTGCTTCGCTGCATAAACCTCTTTGAAACGCCGACTGCCGGCGAAATCTATTTTCACGGCGAGGACGTGACGAAAACCAAAAGCGCGCCCAAATACCGCGAAAAAGTGACGATGGTGTTTCAATCCTTCAATCTTTTCAACAATATGAGCGTGCTTGCAAACTGCACGATTGGTCCGCGCAAAGTGCTGAAAATGAAAAAAACCGAAGCAAATGACGTCGCTATGAAATATCTCGAACTTGTTGGGATGAGTGCGTACGTCAACGCAAAACCTCGCCAACTGTCGGGCGGACAAAAACAACGCGTGGCAATCGCTCGCGCCCTTGCGATGTCGCCCGAAGTCATTCTCTTTGACGAACCCACTTCCGCCCTCGATCCCGAAATGGTGGGCGAAGTGCTTGAAGTTATGAAAGGACTTGCAAAAACGGGACTTACTATGATTGTGGTCACGCACGAAATGGCATTTGCGCGCGACGTTGCAAACAAGGTTGTGTTTATGGACGGCGGCGTTATCGTGGAAGAAGGCGCGCTGGAACAAATCTTCACTGCTCCGAAAGAAGAACGCACCAAAGCCTTCCTCTCTCGTATGCTCGCCGAAAAGCAAAATTCATGAAAGAGTAAGCGCGCACCTCAAAAACGGCACACGGCACATCGTCAAAGCGATTGAAGCGAAAACAAAACCGCACAAAAGCAAAACGTCAAGGCGACTTAACAAACAATTGCCAAATGACGCAACAAAAATCGAATAACAAAACGCATAAAAGGGATGCAAGCGCATTCCTTTTTTTGACGATTATGTCTTCAAATGCAACGCTTGGTTTGACAGTCATATTTTTATTAATTGTCGCACATTTCACATTCTGCGTTGACTTTGAGCAAATTCTTTTATAATAT
>CAVFCJ010000096.1:0-4883 GCA_963620965.1 bacterium | reverse complement strand
GTTTAGAGAGAAATTGAAAATCCAATGTTTATTGTATACGTATGGCGCACGCGTGCGCGCGCATATGCGTGCGCGTTCAAATATATATCGGCATATGAAAGGTATAGCCATACAATATCTTGTTGCTCACTACAATTTTGATGCAATCACGTAGCGAATTTGTTTTGACGGCAATGTGCGGCATGTTTCTCATTCTGCGTGCGTTTGAAATTTTGCAACAAAAAACCTTGCCATTTCGACAAGGTTCTCATTTTCTTAATACATTTTGCGTTTACAAATCGAACGAATGATTTATCACGCCTCCGCCAAGACAAATATCGCCGTAATACACGACGGCATATTGCCCTTCTGCTATTGCGCGCTGTTTTTGCTCGAACACGATTCGCACGTCGCCGTTTTCCAAAATCTCGGCGCGCGCCTTTTGCAAAGGTTGGCGATGCTTTATGCGCACCTCGCAATCGAATTCTTTTGCTGGCGGTGGCGCAATGAAATTGAAGCCCTCGGTGACAAGTCCGTCTTTGAAAAGAATATCGTCCTCGCCTTGCGAAACGATAAGCAAATTTTTCGCCACGTCTTTGCCGAGAACGAACCATCTCTCGCCGTTGCCGTCCGCGCTTCCGCCTATACCGAGTCCCCTACGCTGACCGAGAGTGTAAAAATATACGCCGTGATGTCTTCCGACGACTTTTCCGTCTTGCGTAACGATGTCGCCATCCTTCATCGGAATGTATTGCGAAAGGAATTGTCTGAAATTGCGCTCGCCGATAAAGCAAATGCCCGTGCTGTCCTTTTTCTTTGCGACGGGAATTTCGAATTTGAGCGCGAGTTGCCTGACTTCGGGTTTGGTCATATCGCCGAGCGGGAAAAGGACGTCGCGAAGTTGATGTGACGAAACCTGATTTAGAAAATACGTCTGGTCCTTGTTGTCGTCCTTTGCTCGAAGCAAATAATGCGTATCGCCGTCGTGTCTTATTCTGCAATAGTGTCCCGTCGCGATATAATCCGCGCCGAGTTCTCGCGCGAAATCCGCAAACGGTCCGAACTTGACTTCGCGATTGCAAAGCACGTCGGGGTTTGGCGTTCTGCCCTTCTTGTACTCGTCAACGAAAAGTTTGAAAACGTTGTTCATATACTGCTCGGAAAAATCCACCGAGTAATACGGAATGCCGATTTTGTCGCAGATGTATCGAACGTCCGTCCAGTCCTGCTCGCCGGTGCAGCAACCGCTTTGGTCGGTTTCCTTCCAGTTGGACATATAAAGCCCCACAACGTCAAAACCCTGCTCTTTCAAAAGAGCAGCGGCGACCGCGCTATCCACGCCGCCGGACATACCGACGACAACTCGTTTTTTCTTTTCGTCCATACGGACATTTTAGCATTTCGCCGTCGGTATGTAAAGCGAGAGTTGTTTATTTAAGTTCAATTACCTCAAATGATTCCGTATTCATCTCATTTTGAGTCATGAAATTTTCAATTTCTTTTTGGGTATAAAACTTTAATGCATATTGAGGGTCGTCATAACAAGACATCATTTTAGTTTTTCGCCCCATATCATCTTCTTTTTCATAAACACGTCCGATATACTTTTGTTTTCCGACTTTCTTAATTACATATTCTTTTTGAGTCTGCATATTTTCATCTGACTTTGTTTTTGAGTTCTCTACAACCGCGTCTGGATTTGGTAGAGGTTGAACATCACTTTTCTCATTTAACCACTCATAAGCTTGCTTCTCAAACCCGACAACCCTTCGGGCGTTTTAGTATTTACTATTGAAAGCATTAGATATGATTCATCAATAGAAAATAACTGCATAATTGCACCAAACACTATTACAAGCACATAACCCGTATCGCCTTTAATTCTTGCGCCATCGCCTTCAATGGCATCAACAATTTCTTCCGCTCCCATTTTTAATAACAAAACACCTATCGGAAATACCGCAAAGCCAATGCAAGCTATAACAAAAAAAAGCGTAGCCATTTTTTTTGCATTAAAATTTCTGTTCATATATGCACCAAATGACAACATTCCGAAATAGCTGCAAATAATTGAAAACAATGTTAAAAACATACTTACGCTGAATAAAACTTTATCATCACTGTCGGCAAGTTCTGAATAAACGAGTGCGCTATCCGTAACGGTATAATTATAACTAAATAACGGCAACACAAATAATCCAACAAGCACCACAACCAAAGTCACATGACAAACTTTCAGTAAAACCCAATTAATCATACGATACCGTCCGATAAATGCATCATTTTCCATATATTCCTCCTATTATATTGCCCAAGGGCAAGTATTGAGAATATTATATGCCCATAGACATATAATGTCAATATGGAAGTAATGATAATTCAACGTATAAACGAGTTGCTCAAATCCGAAGGTTTGAATCAAAGCAAACTCGCAAACGGAATCGGTGTAAACCAAAGCACCGTCTGCAACTGGCTCAACGGCAAGAAAGAACCGTCGATTGAAAGTCTTTGGAAACTTGCGGATTTTTTCGATGTCAGCGTGGACTATCTTATAGGCAGAAAAGAGATTTGAAAATAGCACCGAAAAGGTGCTGTTTTTTTGTGCGATTGAATGAGATTGAGGCACTTAAAAAGCGAAGCAATTTTGCTTCGCTTTTTGCGTAAATCGATGTTTTATCATTGCAATTTGTCCATATAAACCGTTTGTTGTGTGCAATGCGCTGAATTATACTGTTTGTTTTTTTGCTCGTTTTTCTACATCAATATAGACAGCAACGGAAGCACTGCGGCATAGTCGGAGCCAGAGCCTGCCGCCAAAATTATACCGAGAATTATGCCGTAAAGTATGCCGCCTAAAACGCTCAGACATACCGAAACGAGGCAGCCTATTCCCGCGCTTTTCGACCTTGCGGGATAGTCCTCTTTCCACACGAGCCAAAGGATGAACCCTACGAGCGGAAAGAAAAATCCGAGTATGCCCCAACCCACCGTGCCGCCTTCCTTTGCGGATTGAGCTTGCGTGGAAGTTGCGTTTCGGATGTCTGTTGCATTCCTTCGACCGGCTGAAGGCAATGTATACTTCACACCGATCATGAGGTTGTTGCGGTTGTTTTCGCCTTGCTCGGACACGGTGAACGAGGACGGTGTTTCTCCGTTGTCAAAGTTGAATATGGTCTTGATTATACCGCCGCAATGAGGGCATTTTGCAAGCACGCAAATGAGTTCGCCCTTGAAATCGAACACGATTTTCCAGTCCACTTTCATCTCGCCGCAAAGCGGGCAAGTGGAAAATGAATTGTTGATTTTGTTTTCTACAATCAAGCCTACGCCGTCATAGTATCTTTGAAAATCCATATTTGCTCCTCTCTGTTTAAGGATTTATAAAATCATATCATCTCGCGAGCGATTCGTCAATATGCTCGGCTCATCCACTCATTCGTAAAGGCTTTGAGGGTATCTCTCGCCGTTGTCGGGAAGAACGACCACAATGTCGCCATCCACCTGTTTTCTTAGTGTTTTGGCTGCAAAATAAGCCGCGCCCGACGAGATGCCGCACTTGATTCCTGCCTTGCGATAAATCTCGCCTGCGGTGTGTATTGCGTCGTCGTCTGCAACGTCTATAATCTTATCGAGTTTGCTCGGATCGACAATTGCGGGAATGAAGTTTGCGCCTATGCCCTGAATCTTGTGCGAACCTGCGTGCCCCTGCGTGAGAAGCGGACTTGCAAGCGGCTCGACGGCAACCATTTTGCAGTCGATACCGTTTTGCTCGATATACTTTTTCACGCCCATAGCCGTGCCGCCGCTGCCAACGCCCGCAACGACGTATTTTGCCGTCGGAACTTGCGAGAAGATTTCGGGTGCGGTGGTGTAAAAATGCGCCTCTACGCTTGCATAGTTTCCAAACTGATTTGCAAGCCACGCGCCGTTGTCGGCAAGTTCTTTCGCCTTTGCCACCGCACCTGCCATACCCTCGCTTGCGGGAGTAAGCACGAGCCCTGCGCCGTATGCGGCAATCATATCTCTGCGCTGCCCACTCATACTTTCGGGCATAACCATAACCGCTTTAAGACCGAGTTCGCGCGCGACGTAGGAAAGTCCTATGCCCGTGTTTCCGCTCGTCGCCTCAACGATAGTGCCGCCCTCTTTCAAATCGCCGTTTTCGAGCGCGCGCAAAACCATATAGAACGCCGCCCTATCCTTAACCGAGCCGGCGGGGTTGTTGCCCTCGACTTTTCCGTATATGCCGTCGCCAAGCGACACAACGGGCGTATTTCCTATCTTTTTCGCCAATACGTCAAGTTTTTCTTGCATATTTTTGTCCATAAAACGCCTCTTTTGTCAAATCGTGCGTACAAATCAAACAATCGAATCCGCCTATGCTGAAAGTAAAATCTCCTTTTGCGGATAGCGAAATCCGCTTTCCCTACACGATTCAACCCAAATTTTTTCTTCGATATTATTATATCACCGCCCTATCGATATGTCACCAAAATATTGCGCGCTAAAATTTTGCGTTGGGTTTACTAATGCGAATGAGTGTGCTATAATTCAAGCATACGTTGCAAAAACGCCCATATGCACCCATGGCGCAACTGGATAGCGCATCAGATTCCGATTCTGACGGTTGGCGGTTCGAATCCGTTTGGGTGCGCCATAAAAAAGACACCTCGCAAGAGGTGTTTTTTTAACCGCCGAAGCATGCAGTGTTTTGCTTGCGGTTTCTCTACGAGAATAGACGGCGCGCCATGAAAAAAGCACCTCACAAGAGGTGCTTTTTAACCGCTGAACGCATGCGGTTTTTGTTTTGCTTTATGATAGTTTGATTTTCAATGCCGGAACAATGCCGATGGAGGTATTATTAACGAACACAGCGGTCTTGACACAATTTTATGGACGACCAC
>CAVFCJ010000095.1:0-4883 GCA_963620965.1 bacterium | reverse complement strand
TGCCACTGCGCTTTGTGCGCCAGCTTCGCACCCAAACGGCGCAGTCGCTTGTACTGTCCGTCAAGCTCGGCGCTCGCTACGGTCGCCGCCGTTGCGGCTCCGATTCCATCTTCGAATGGGCACATACCGTTTATAAGTACGCTTCGAATAAGTTTTCGTTTCGGGTGTGGGGCAATGCCCCACCCGCAATTATTAATTATTCATTATTCATTATTAATTTACCTAAAAGCTCATTCTTCGCCGTCCGTAACGGGTGTCACAAGCGTCAATTCTTGCTTGAAGATTTGTTTGCCTTTGGTTGTTCTTGTGTCAATGCGGATGTTTTCCGTGTTGACTATGCTCGTTTGTCCGCCGCTTACGAACGCGAGGTCGTATGGCATCTTCACCGTGCCGACGTACTTGACGTAGGATTTGTCGAGTTCGATGATTTTTACGCCTTTAAGGTAGCGCGAGGTCGGGTCGATGAGAGATGCGATAACTCTCTTTGCGTAGCCTGTATTTGAAACGACGATGATTTCGCCCTCGTCCTCGACTTGTCCTGCGAACACGACGCTGTCGGTGTCCGAAAGTTTTATGCCCTTTACGCCTGCCGCCGTTCTGCCTTGAAGCGGAATTTCGGTTGCCTTGTAGGCAAGCACCTGACCTTCTTTGGTGACTTCGAGCACATTCTTTTCGTCGTCGACGACATCCGCGCCGACAACCTCGTCTTTCTCTTGAAGATTGATTGCTTTAAGATAGGTTTTCGACACTGTCGAGAACTCGCTCAAATCCACGCGTTTCGCGCCGCCCTGTTTTGTGAACAGCACGAGTTCGCCAACGGGTACGCCCTCGAAGAAGAACAACTTGACGACGGTTTCGCCCGTTTGCACGTCCTGATTTATCGCGCCGAGTTTGAACGGCTTTTCTTTGAACTTCTTTTCAGGAAGCGTGGTCACGTCGATTTTGACTACGCTGCCGAGATTCGTCACCGCATAGAGCGTGCCTTTGTTGTTTACGGACATGCGACACACAGGCAAAGCGTCCTCGCCCAACGACGCAAAGTCTTTCTTTGCGGTGGTGTACGCCTTTTGCGACATAAATCTCATTTGACCGTCCTTGTTTGTCACAAGCACGCCGTCGCGATATGCTACCGCTTCCGCTTCGCTGGGTGCGGAATAGTTTTCCTCGTCCTCGTCGCCGCTCATAATGACGGTCATACGCTCGGAATTGAGCGCCTTTTTGATTGCCAAAAGTTCCTCTTTGACGATTGTAAGTTGTCTGCGCTTGGACGCGAGGATTGCCTCGAACAAAGCGATTTGTTTTTCGAGGTGAGCAAGTTCTTCTTCGAGTTTGCCCACTTCGAGTTTTGCGAGGCTCTTGAGGCGCATATCCAAAATGGCTTGCGCTTGCGCGTCGCTGAGGTCGAATCTCGCTCTCAACGTTTCCTTTGCCTTTTGAGTGGATTCCGATTCCTTGATTATGCGGATAACCTCGTCGATATTGCGGATTGCGACGAGCAATCCTCTCACGATTTCCGCTCTCGCCTTTGCCGCCTTCAAGTCATATGCGGTGCGGTTGACGATGATTTTGCGCTGATATTCGATGTAATAGTCAAGATACGCCGAAAGCGAGAGTTGTTCGGGCTTGCCGTTTGCGATTGCCACCATATTGATGGAATAGCCTTTTTCGAGGTCGGTTTTCTTGAACAAGAACGAAATGATTTTGTTGACGTCGGTGTCCTTTTTGCACTTAATCACGGCGCGAGTACCCATTTTGTCGCTCTCGTCCACAATTTCGGCAATGCCTTGCAAAGTGTCCTTGTTTGCTTCTTTGAGGTCTGCTATGCGCGAGAGTAAATCGGTTTTGGACACAAGATACGGAATCTCGGTTATGACGATATTCTTTTTGCCGTTGTCGTCGTTTTCGATGTGCAAGCGAGAGCGAATCTTGATTCTGCCCTTGCCCGTCGAATATATGTCTTCGAGATTGTCAACCGGGATTATAAATCCGCCGGTCGGAAAATCCGGACCGTGGAACACTTTGAACAAATCTTTAATCGTCGCGTTCGGATTTTCTATTCTCATAACGGTTGCGTCGATACACTCGCCCATATTGTGGGTGGGAATATTCGTCGCAAGACCGACCGCGATGCCGTTTGCGCCGTTGACGAGAAGATTTGGGAATCTACCGGGAAGCGTATTCGGTTCTTCGAGGCTGTCGTCGAAGTTAGGCGACCACGTCACCGTTTCTTTGTCGAGATCTCTGAGCAATTCGAGCGCAAGAGGACTCATTCTCGCTTCCGTGTAACGCATAGCCGCCGCCGAGTCGCCGTCAACCGAACCGAAGTTGCCGTGACCGTCGACGAGTTTCATTCGCATAACGAAAGGTTGCGCCATACGCACCATTGCGCCGTACACCGAACTGTCGCCGTGCGGGTGATATTTGCCGAGGCAATCACCAACGATTCTCGCGCACTTTTTGTGCGGTTTGTCGGGGGTAAGCCCCATTTCGTGCATAGAATAAAGCACTCTGCGCTGAACGGGTTTCAAACCGTCCTCGACTCTGGGCAACGCGCGGTCGAGTATGACGTTTTCCGAATACGGAAGCATCGAGTTGTGCATTACGTCCTCGAATACGGTGTCAAGCACGACTGAGTTGTATTCAATTTCTTTGTGTTGTTTTTTTGCCATTTTTCTAACTTGTTCAAATTATTTTTTCGTCTGCGAGCAACGCGCGCAAACGGTTTACTGTTCGTCTTGTTCTTTGCTAATCTTGAATGTGTCGATTTTGTTGAAGTCGGCGTACTGATAGATGTAGTCTTTGCGGATGTTGCTGTCCTTTCCCATAAGAATGGTTATGCGCTTGTCCGCCGTCGCCGCATCATCGATGGTAACTCTCGTAAGCGTGCGCTTTGCAGGATCCATAGTGGTGTCCCAAAGTTGTTCGGGATTCATTTCGCCAAGACCTTTGAATCGTTGAAGGAGTGCGTTTTTGCCCATCTTCTTCTGTCCCTCGACAAGCGCATTGTCGTCATAGCAATACAAAATCTCGTCCTTCTTTTGCAAGCGATAAAGAGGCGGCATACCGATGTAAACGTGTCCCTCCGTGATGAGTTGGCGCATATAGCGGAAGAAGAACGTAAGGAGCAACGCCCTTATGTGCGCACCGTCTTGGTCCGCATCCGCCAAGATGATAACTTTGTCGTATTTGAGGCTGTCGAGGTCAAAATCGGGGTCGATACCCGTGCCGAGCGCGGAAATGAGCGTTGCAAATTCCTCGTTTGCCAAAATTTCTTCCAGTCTCGATTTTTCGACGTTGAGCGGTTTGCCGCGAAGGGGCAATATCGCTTGGAAGAATCTGTCGCGCGCTTGCTTGGCGCTGCCGCCTGCCGAGTCGCCCTCGACTATGAACAACTCGTTTATAGAGGCGTTTTTGCCCGAGCAACTTGCAAGTTTACCAACGAGATTGAGTCCGTTGAGTTTGTTTTGCTGACGGCTCAAATCCTTTGCGCGCTTTGCCGCTTCTCTCGTCTTTGCCGCGCCCATAGCCTTTGCGATAATCTTTTCCGCAATAGCCTTGTTGCCTCTTTGCAAAAGAAGTTCGGCAAGTTTCTCGCTCACGAGATTCTCGACTTTGGGGCGTACTTCGGGGTTGCCGAGTTTGCCCTTTGTCTGCCCCTCGAATTGTACGTTCTGCATTTTTACGGTTATGACCGCAACCATACCCTCTCTGAAATCCTCGCCCAAAAGGTTGGCTTGTTTCTCTTTGAGGATGTTGTTCTTCCTTGCGTAATCGTTGAAAACTTTTGTAACAGCGCTCTTGAAACCGACCTCGTGCGTGCCGCCCTCCGCCGTCGGAATATTGTTGACGTACGAATAGATGTTTTCAGAATATCCTTCGGTGTGCTGAATGGCAACGGCAACCTCAAAATGAGGCTCTTTCGCTTCAACGTAAAGCGGTTTGTCGTAAAGCACCTCTCTGCCTTCGTTGAGGTATTGGACGTAGTCGGCAATGCCGCCCTTGTAGCAAAATACGTCGTGCTTGCCCGTGCCGCCGGCAAGAGGCATACGCATATCGTCGATGATGATGCTCACGCCCTTGTTGAGATACGCAACGTCGCGCATACGCTCGGCAATGACGGAATAATCGAATTTTTCCTTGCCGAAGACTCTCTCGTCGGGCTTGAACTTGACGGACGTACCCGTGCCTTTGACCTTGCCTATGACGGTAAGCGGCGTTTTGACTATGCCGCTCTTGATTTTCGTGCCGACTTGCGGCGACCAAAATTCCGCGCGATACAAATTGCCGTCGCGCTTTACGTCAACGGTGAGCCACTCGGAAAGAGCGTTTGTAACCGACGCACCCACGCCGTGCAAACCGCCCGAATAGTTGTACTGACCGTTGTCGAATTTCGCGCCTGCGTGAAGTTGAGTGAACACGACTTCCACACCGCTTATTTTGAGTTTGGGGTGCTTATCTACAGGCACGCCGCGCCCGTTATCGCTGACTCTTGCGACGTTGTCGTCCAAAAGTTCGATGCGGACGGTATCGCCAAAACCGTTTGCGGTTTCATCGATACTGTTGTCGATAATTTCCCAAAGTATGTGGTGCATACCTTTGCTTCCGGTTGTGCCGATGTACATGCCGGGGCGTTTTCTCACGGCATCTAGTCCTTCGAGGATTCGAATGTCGCCTGCTTTGTATTCTTGATTTGCCATAAAGTAAACCTTTATAAAGTAATAATATAATAATGTTACCACAATATCTTGTTTTTTTCAAGGCATTTACGCCGCAAATTTTGTGGTTTGAAAAAAAATATTATTTTCAAAATTACAATTCAATAAATTAAAGCTTCCCCCTTCCTCACGTGTTTGGACTTCGTCGTTTGCGAGGCAATCCGCCTC
>CAVFCJ010000094.1:0-4983 GCA_963620965.1 bacterium | reverse complement strand
TTTGCAGGGCAACCTCACGCAACTTGTTTAATTTGCGATTTTATGCGGTTTGACGACTTTATATCGCTTGTCCTCGCGGCGTTTTTGCTTTATTATATAGAATATGGACATACGAGAATCTCTAAAAACTCCACCCAACACTGACGAACTCAAACAAATCTACAAGGACAACGGGCTCGTGTACTACACACCTAAGGAGGAACTTTTCCATTCCGTTTCGCACGCGCTCGGCGCAGTGGCAGCCCTCGTCTTTATGATTTTTATGCTATTAAATGCCACCACGCCCGCGGCATACGCTTCAGCGGCATTATCCTGCCTTTTGATAGCAATCGAGTTCAGCGTGTCGGCAATCTATCACGGCATGTCCGATATGCGAAAAAAACTGATGTGGCGCACTCTCGACTTTCCCGCCGTCAACCTCAACGTCATTGCATGCGCGACGGCAACCTGCCTTATGTATGGTAGCATATACGGCTACGTTGCGTTCGGCTTGTCATTTGCAATCGCAATCGCAATCTTCGCTCTGTGTCTTTATCGCTTCGACAAATTCAGAAAGGTGTCCGTCGTCTCTACCTTTGTAATCGGTGGATTGATGTTTGCGGCGTTCTTCACGGCCTACTTCTCACCCAAAGGCATTTCACCGGCAACGAGTTTCGTCTATCTTGCAGGACTAGTGTCTTGTCTGCTCGGTGCGGCGGTATTTGGTGTGCATAAACGCTATGTCCATTGCTTATTCCACGTTTTCGTGCTTGTAGGCCCTCTATTGTTCCTCGTGGCAACTTATATGCAAATTATCGCGTAAAACAAACGCTTCGCAATCGCGGCGCAAAGCCGAAAAGCGAAGCGATAATTTTGTCTATATGGTATACTTGTAAACTATTTTACAGTAAAATTTTCTATCTATTGATTTTAACGCCGGATAATTTCGGTGTGGATATGTTTATATGTGGAAATTTTGTTTGACGTGAAACACCTCTAAACAGAGGCATTTTCGGATGTAATATCTTTGCTCGAACGCACGAAAAGCGTATTTCGTCGAAAGGCATCGCCAAACCCAAAAAACGAAACATCATATATCGTTAAAAGCGTCACCAAAAACCACCCAAAATAGAAAACACAAGCCATAATTCAGCGCCAATAAAACAACCGCTTAAACGCCAAAAAAGCAGTAAATCGAAACGTGTTTTCAGCCTTTTCACGCATAACACATCACACTCAAACAACATAAAACACATAGAAAAACCGCATGTCACAACACACAAAAAGCCGTATAAAAAACAGGGATTTTCATAGCGCATTCAAAAACATAGAATTATTGTGAAACAGCCAAATTTTTATAGAAAAATTGAGAAACAAAACACTGCCGAAAATTCTGGTGAAAGAGCAAAGTTTTTTCTGTAAAATTTTACAAGGTGATAGGTCACAAATTCCTCAAATCGACCAAAAAGCGAGCAAAAACCCTACTATTTAGTGGGTTTTTTGCGGTTTTTGTTTCACGTGAAACCGACGACGAAAATCAAACCGTTCCACGTGAAACATATATTATTTAGTACTCATCATAGCCCCACCAATAACGCTTTTCGCTCGAATTTCGTTCATAAAACCATCATTATTTTGACCCTAGAATCGCACGTAAAATCGGCATTTTATATCGTTTTACCCTCGAATTTTCGCGTGAAAACACCGAGATATCGCACAAATAGAGGTTGATTTGCACCACACCCACAATTGTTCATATAACCACTTAATCCACCGAAACACCACCCGCCCACAACGCTCACCCGCTTCTAAAAGTCATATATCAACCACATCGAACGTTGCCGCTTGTCGTTATGGAATATTGTTTTACGTTATCCGTATTATCGAGTTTTTCAAAAATTATAAATCCGCTCTTTTGCTACTGTTTAGTGGCATTGTAGCCGCATTTTTCTAATTGTTACACGTGAAACAATTATAAAAAATCGCATATAATCACCGCAATCGTTGATTATAATTTGATTTCGTGTTAGTATTATCACACGGCAACGAATTGCAAATAACTGCGATAATTTGCACAACAAGAAAGCAAGGTAGATCAAACTATTATAAAAAAATGACGTATCCCAACCTACTAAACGCAAAAAATCGTGACGAATTTAGATTATGGCTTGAAAACAACCACTCAACCGAAAAGGAATGTTGGCTCGTGGTAAAGCGAGGTCGCCCAATCGGGAGCGACATTTTTTGGTATGTCGACGCTGTTGAAGAAGCGATGTGCTTCGGTTGGATTGACAGCACGACGAAAAAACTCGACGACGGAACTACAATCCAACGTTTTACACCACGCAGTAAAAACAGCAAGTGGTCCGAACTTAACAAAGAACGCTGTCGCAGAATGGAGCGCTTGGGACGTATGGCCGACAGCGGACGAGCGGTTTTGCCGGATATGTCCGACGGTGGTTTTGTAATCGACAAAGATATTCTTGCGGCATTGCAATCTGATATCGACGTTTGGACAAACTTTCAAAACTTTCCATCTTTATACAAGCGAGTTCGCATAGACAACACCCAAAACAAAAAGAATCAACCGGAAATTTTTGCCGCTCGGTTAAACAAATTTGTCGAAAACACCCAAAAGGGCATCATGTACGGAGAATGGAACGACAATGGCAGGCTCTTGTAATTTCTGTCTTTTACCTTGATAATCCACCACATTTTTTCAGACATTTTTTCGATAGGCTTTTCGTAGGGGCTCATCGTTTTTTTAAGCGCATAAAACGAATCCGATTCTCGATGCAAACGTCGTCAAACATCTTGTCGCTTTCAAATTAAAAAATAGAAAAGCGATTTTTTATTTTCTATACGTTTCACATGAAACAATTATAAATAACAGCACCTTTATAAATAATAGCCACCTTATTTATATTCTGTCTACCTCAAATAATATCATACACTATACTATTTTGCATTGTTTGGGATTTAGTCAGATTATACAAACTCACTCATATCGACCAAATTATACGCGAATCACTTAATTCTCATACCAACACATCTAAATTACGTTAAAACTTACTTTAACAACAAATAGGGCAGAAAAATACTCAATATATAAAAGATATAATGGTTTACAAGTAAACTATTATATCTTTTATTAAGTCTTGTTCCCTTGCTTGATTTTTATTAATAAAGCCGACTACACAAAATATCTAATCGGCTTTATTCTATCCACAATATCTTTGCGCCGTTTATAACGCGCTTTTGTTATCATGTGGTTGTTTTTCAGTCTCACGAGATTACGCTTTTTCGTGCTTGACGGGCGGAAGCGCGGTTGCGCCGTCCTTGACCGCTTTAAGGATTTCGGGAAGGATCTTCTCGTATCCCGCAACGCCTTTTTCCACGATAGAGAGGAAACTCACGTTTGCGCTCTCGTCCGCTTTGTCGCTCACCACTTTGACCGAGAAAAGCGGAACATTGTTTCTCTCGCACGCAATCGCTATTCCTGCAAGTTCCATTTCGCAAATATCCGCGCCGAATTTTTCTGCAAGGCGGTGTTTATCCTCGCTGCTCGTCACAAACACATCGCCGCTTGCGACTGTGACGAGTTTCATTTGCTTGCCGATGTTTGCAAGGGTGTTTTGAATCAGACTTTCGTCGAGATAGAAGTAGTTATCGCGCATACCACTGTACTGCCCGACGCTTCTGTCCGTATCAACACCCGTGACGTCGAATTGATAGTGTACGACGCGTCTTGGAACGACCAATTCGCAAAGTTCGAGATTTTTGTTTATCGCGCCGACGAAACCAAAGTTTAGCACCGCTTCCACGTCGAACAAATCGACGAGAAGTTGAACGGCAAGTGCCGCTTTTATTTCGCCCACGCCCGACGTTGCTAGGTATATCGTATCGCCGTCGTATTCGATTTGACTTATCGCAACGCCCGATATGGTGTTTTGCGCCACGACGTTGCCGAGTTTCTTGAAGATTGGCCGAGTTTCTTCCGCCATAGCCGTTATGATTGCAATTCTCATACTGCGCCTCAAAAAAATTATTTTATATATTTTAGCATGTTTTTTTTGTAAGTTCAATATTTACAAAAACTATTGAGATTTTATTGTTTTTTTATTGATTTATCGCGCTTTTGAAAAACGTCGTTATATCGTTGAAAATCCGCAGAAAAAATGATATATTGAAAAAAAGAGGTTATTTATGGATAAGGCATATATCAACGAATGCGCAAAGCAAATCGGTGTAGACCTCACCCCGTCGCAACTCGAAAAACTGTGCGGCTATCAGGAAGCGGTCGTCGAGAGCAACAAAGCGTTCAATCTCACCGCAATCACCGAGGACAAAGATTTTGCGGTGAAGCATATACAAGACTCACTTGCAGGCGCGTCGCTTTTGACGAGCGGCGCAAAACTTCTCGATATCGGCGCAGGCGCAGGCTTCCCGAGTATGCCTATAGCGATTGCAAGAGAGGACGTATCCGTCACCGCGCTCGATTCCACCGCCAAAAAAATGACGTTCCTTTCGACTGCGGCAAAAACCCTCGATGTCAAAAATCTCAAAACGATAAGCGCAAGGGCAGAGGATAAAAAGGAATTGTTCGGCACGTTCGATTACGTCACGGCAAGAGCGGTGTCGTCGTTGCGCATACTTTTGGAACTTGCAATGCCGTTTTTGAAAGTCGGGGGCAATTTTATCGCCTACAAAACCGACGAAAGCGAACTCGAAACCTCTAAAAACGCAGAAAAAACGCTCAACGCAAAGCATATCGAAACTAAGTCTCTCACTTTGGCGAACGGCGAGAAGCGCGCGCTTTTGGTCTTTGAAAAGACCGCGCCCACCCCGAAGCAATATCCTCGTCAATACGGCGTAATCAAGAAAAAACCGCTATAATACGTTTTCTCAACCGACGACATAAAAATCGAATTAAAAACGCTTATAAAAAATTCACATATGAAAACCATATGAAAATCATATAACATCGGGCGCAATTTGCGCCCG
>CAVFCJ010000093.1:0-5040 GCA_963620965.1 bacterium | reverse complement strand
GTTAAAAACCGTAATTTTTTGTCAAAAATTATTTTATGTGAAACTATTTGTGAAACGTCGTTGAAAAATTTTTCATTGTATGTTATATTAATTTTATGGTGCAAGTCGTATCGTTTTCCAATCAGAAAGGGGGTGTGGGCAAGACGACTTCGTGCGTGAATCTCGCTTGCTTCGTTTCCTCTTTGGGATACAAAACTTTGCTCGTTGACTTCGACCCGCAAGCCAACGCGACGAGTGCGATGGGGGCCTTCGACAAAAAAATCAAAAATTCGATATACGACGCTCTGCTCAATGGCGACGCAACCTCTTGCGTGAGAAAGGGCAGATATGCGGATTTCATTCCGTCTTCGCGAGGCCTTGCCGGCGCAGAACTGGAAATCGCAAGCGTAAAGAATCGGGATTACATCCTTAAAACGGCTCTCGGCCCCGTGAAAGACAAATACGACTTCGTGTTCATAGATTGTGCGCCGAGCATAAATTTGACGCTTATAAACGCTCTAAGCGCGTCCGACGGCGTTATCATACCCCTCCAATGCGAATACTTCGCACTCGAAGGGCTCAATCAACTACTCAACACCGTGAGGCTCGTCAAAAAGCACTCGAACGAAAGTTTGCGGCTTTACGGAATCCTTCTTACGATGTTCAGACAGACCAAACTTGCGAGGGAAGTCGAGCAGAACGTGAGGGAAACGTTCAAAGACAAAGTTTTTGAAACGGTTATACCTCAAAACGTACGCCTTGCCGAATCGCCGAGTTTTGGACAGCCGATAATCGAGTTCGACCGTCGGTGCAGCGGCGCAATCGCATACGAAAAACTTGCAAAAGAATATATATCGAAATTTAAGGAGTGAATTATGGCAAACACAAAAAGCGGCCTCGGAACAAAAGGTTTCAATGCTCTTTTCAACGACAATGAAGAAAACGTCAAAGTCGATATTGCCGATGACATTCAGGCACAGGAAATTGACATTACGCTCATCGACCGCAACCCGAATCAGCCGAGAAAAACGTTTGACGAGGGCAGTTTGAGAGAGATGGCGACGTCCATTGCGACTTACGGCGTATTGCAGCCCTTGCTTTTAGTCAAGACGGACGGCGGCAGATACCTCATCATAGCGGGCGAGCGTCGTTTCAGGGCGAGTTTGCTTGCAGGTCTCAAAAAAGTGCCCGCTATCATACGCGAATTCACGCCGCAACAAATCCAAGAAATTTCGCTCATCGAAAACTTGCACCGCGAGGACCTCAACGCAATCGAAGCGGCAGAAGGTATGCGCGAACTTATGGATAATCACGGACTCACCCAGGAAGAAGTGGCTGTTCGCATCGGCAAATCTCGTCCGTATGTCACCAACACGCTTCGCCTCTTACAACTTCCCGATGAAGTGACCGCGCTCGTAAGAGAGGGCAAACTTTCACCCGGCCACGCAAGAACACTCATATCTATAGACGACAAGGACTATCTCGTGACGCTCGCAAACCAAGCATGCGACAACAAACTTTCCGTACGCGACCTTGAAAACCGCGTAAGACTCTACTTCACGAGAAAAGCCATTCCGTCCGGTCCGAGAGATACCAAAGCGTTGCCTCTCGAACTCAAAGAGTTTGTGGGCGATATGAAACGCATTTTCGCAACAAAGGTTAAACTTGTCGGCAACGACCAAAAGGGCAGAATCACGATTGATTATTTCAACAAGGACGACCTTGACCGAATCTACGCTCTTGTGCAAATCTTGAAGTATAACGACAAACTGTAATTTGCAAAAAAAGCATTTTAACAATCAAAAACACGCACATAAAGTGTGTGTTTTGTTTTCTCTTAAATAAAACTTCCCCCTTCCTCACGTGTTTCCCCTACCGCCGTTCCCCCTCTGCATACATTGAGGGAACCCACGGCGTCCGCTTCGCGTGGGGCAACACTGACGCGATTGACTTCGTAGCAATCGCTAGTTCGTTGCACGCAACGAACGGCAGACGGGCTGTTGGCAATACAAATCGGCTGAAAGCCGTGTCACTCGTTCACGGGCGAAAAATCCACACTCGCCCGTTCGCTTGTACTATTCGTCAAGCTCGGCGCTCGCTTTTCTCGCCGCCTTGCGGCTCGCATTCCGTCTATAAATAGGCACATACCGTTTATAAGTAGACTTCGAATAAGTTTGCGTTCGGGGGTGGGGTGAAACCCCACCCGCAATTATTAATTATTCATTATTAATTATTAATTTTCGACTACCGTTCCTTCGTTTATTCTTATCTTCTTTGCCTTATTCGGCAACGTGTATTCTGTGCAAGTGAGTATCGTTTGAAAACCTTTTGTCATTTTCAAAAGCAAAGTCTGGCGCGTGTTGTCGAGTTCGGAAAGCACGTCATCGAGAAGCAGTACGGGCGGTTCGCCTATCTCGTTTTTGTAGATTACAACTTCGCCGAGTTTCATTGCAAGCGCAATGGTGCGTTGCTGTCCTTGCGAGGCAAACTTGCGGCTGTCTTTGCCGTTTATCTCGATTTTTATATCGTCGCGGTGCGGACCTACCGTGCTGAATCCGAGTTCCTTGTCCTTTTGTCTTGCCGCGACTATGGCTTTGTAAAGTTCCTCTTGCAAGTCCTTTTGCACGTCGGTTTTCGAGCCGCTTTCGTACGAGAGAGTGAGTGTTTCTTTTTCGCTGCTCAACGCGTTATGAAATTTTCCCGCCGCGTCGTTGAGAGTGGCGATATATTCCATACGCTTTTCAATAATAATCGCACCTTCCTTTGCAAGCCCTGTATCCCACACGTCGAGCATATCGTCAACGTTCGGATTAAATCTGTATTCTTTGAGAAGGTTGTTTTTTTGTTTGAGGGTTTTGTTGTAGCGTTGAAGGGCGAGAAAGTACGCCTTTTGTTGTTGCGAAAGCCCAACGTCCAAAAAGCGACGTCTTTCGGCCGGTGATTCCTTTACGAGTTTCATTTCGTCGGGGGAAAAGAACACCACGCCGAGTATGCCCAAAAGTTCGCCCGCGCGATTTACAGGTATGCCGTCCACGGCGACTTTCTTTTTTCCTTGCTCGTCGATTTGCAAGCAAATCGAGTGTTTTCTGAATCTCTTTTCGATGTTGAGTTTCACTTGCGCCTTGCTTTGTCCGAGCAAAATCATTTCCTTATCTTTTGTTGTGCGAGGGGAATGAAAAACCGAACAAAGATACACACTTTCGAGCATATTTGTTTTTCCACTGGCGTTTTTTCCGAAAAGGACGTTCAACCCGTCGTCGAAGTCAACGAGGGCGTATGGATAATTTCTGAAATTTTTTAGTTCCAGCGAAAGAATTTTCATACACAACAAGTATAACCCGAGCGGAATTTTTTTTCAACATCTTGTGTTTAAGTTTTCTTTTCGGATTTTTTACTTGAAAAAGTTTTCAATTTTGGTATAATCATTTTTATGATTAATATAGAAGAATTTTGGGAAGACGCAAAAAACGATTTATCCATTTCCATACAAGCGATAAGTTTCGAAGTGTGGATTGACAAATTGGAGCCGGTGTGTTTTGTAGACAACGCAATCGTGCTTGCGACCATTTCCGCAAACGCAAAAAAAACTATAGATTCGAGGTATCGTGACGCAATCAAAGAGGTTGTGTCTTCTCATAATCCTCAAATCACCGACGTTATCGTCATCACACCTGACAAAAAAGCGGAATATTTGAGCAAACAGACGGTTTTTATTGAAGATCAAGGCTTCGTCACCAACTTTACCCCCGAAGAAAAGGGTAAGAAAAAATGCCCGTTCCAAGAGAAGTACACGTTTGAAAACTTCGTTGAGGGCAAATCCAACTCGTACGCGCTCGCCGCTTGTAAAACCATAGCTGAAAACCCAGGCACGACTTTCAATCCGTTGTTTATCTACTCGGGCGTAGGTCTTGGCAAAACTCACCTTTTGCACGCGATAGGCAACTATCTTTTCAAGTACAAAAAGAACGTAAACGTTCTTTACGTCAGCGCGGAAGCACTCGTGAGCGAACTTATCAACGTAATACGCAACAAGTCCAACGAGGAAAACAACAAGTTCAGAGAAAAATACCGCTCTTGCGACGTGCTTATGGTGGACGACGTACAGTTTTTGATAGGCAAGGAAGCGACGCAAGAGGCGTTTTTCCATATTTTTAATGACCTTTATCAAGACAACAAGCAAATTATTTTGACGTCCGACCGCGCACCGAAAGACCTTACGACACTTTCTGACAGACTGCGCACGCGCTTCTGTTGCGGACTTACCGTAGATATTCAAGTTCCAGACACCGAAACGAGAGTGGCAATCCTCAAAAATAAAGCCGCTCAATCAAAATTCGTGCTTAAAGACGACGTTGCCGAGTTCATTGCCGAAATCGCGCCGTCCAACATTAGAGAAATGGAAGGCTTGCTCAACCGCGTTATTTTTTACAGTTCTCTCACCAATAGTTCGGTTTGCACAATCGACGTTGCAAAAGAGGCAATTGGCGGATTTATCGAGGAAAAGAACGACACAATCGACGCAAGCGGAATCGTGGACGCGGTTTGCAAATACTTCAAGATTTCGTCTGCGGACATCATATCCAAAAAGAAAACCAAAAACATCGTCGAACCGAGAATGATTGCAATCTATCTTATCACTGAATTGTTGCCAATGCCGCTCGTGCAAATCGGCGAGTTGTTTGGGGGAAGGGATCACACAACGGTTATCCACGCTCGCGACAAAATCAGCGAGGAAATCAAATCGAATCCGCGCATTAAAGTCACAGTTGCGGACATCAGAAATATGATTCTCAACAGATAATCAATCAAAAAACGGTAAAAATACCATAAAAAAACAATGCAAAAAGCGTGCGAAATGCACGCTTTTTACATTAAAAATTCATATAGTTTTAGCTTTTTTTTCTCTGTGATTCCGTTCGTTTTAAGGTAAAGATTTTTGATTGCGACAAATCCTGCACTCTCATCGTTTTCAACCGCTTTGCCGTACGCTTCGATTGCTTTTTTGTAGTCCTTTCTCACGCCGAATCTGTTTTCGTAGCACAAACCGAGATTGTAATACAC
>CAVFCJ010000092.1:0-5059 GCA_963620965.1 bacterium | reverse complement strand
ATATAATGTAGTTGAATATAAATATAAGCGGAGGGCTTATGATAAAATTTATAACTGGTGCAAAAGGCACGGGCAAAACCAAAATAATCATCGATATGGCAAACGACAACGTCGCAACCGCAAAAGGCGACATCGTTTTCGTGACCGATACCGACAGATATATGTACTCTCTCAATTACAGAGTTCGTATGGTCAATGCCAAACAACTCAAAAAAGGAGACGCACCTGTAAGCGAAGAAGCGCTCATCGGATTCCTCAAAGGCTTGCTTGCAGGCAATCACGACATCGAAACGCTCTACATCGACGGTGCACACAGAATGCTCGACAAAACTGTTTTCGAGATGAAAGATTTCTTTGACGACCTCAGAGAAATTGCAAAGAACACCGACACCAAATTTGTGGTTACGGTGAGCGAAAACGAGGAAAATTTCCCTGACTTCATTCGCGCATAATTGCGGCGCACAACAAAAAAAAGATGAAATACACTTGTACCAGAAACTCAAAAATCGAGATTTCGGCAAGCGAGGCAATCGTAAAAGGCATTTCGGATGACGGCGGACTTTTCGTTCCGTCGTCATTCCCGATTTTAAGTTTTGCAGACATCGAAAATCTCATTTCGCTCGACTATCCCGAACGTGCGGCGAAAATCTTGTCTATGTATATGGACGAGTTTTCTTTCGAAGAACTTTTGGGATATGCCAAACGCGCCTACAATCGCTTCGACGACGACTCGGTATGTCCTCTTGTCAAGGTCGAGGACGGGCTTTATATGCTCGAACTTTGGCACGGCCCCACTTGCGCATTTAAGGATATCGCGCTCACGATTTTGCCGTATCTTCTCACCGCAAGCAAGAAAAAACTCGGCATAAACGAGCAAACTCTCGTGCTTACCGCAACGAGCGGCGACACGGGAAAAGCCGCTCTCGAGGGCTTCAAGAACGTAGACGGCACGCACGTCGTGGTGTTTTATCCCTCAAGCGGCGTGAGCGAAATGCAACGCTTGCAAATGGTTACGCAAGAGGGCGGCAACGTTCACGTTTTCGGCATAAAAGGCAACTTCGACGATGCGCAAGCGGCGGTGAAGAAAGTGTTCAACGACAGGGAAACCATAGACGCTCTCAAAGCAAAAGGCATTGCGATGTCTTCTGCAAATTCAATAAATTGGGGCAGACTCGCCCCTCAAATCGCCTATTATATTTCCGCATACTGCGACCTCGTGGACAGCGGAGAAATAGAACTCGGCGATAAAATCAACTTTGTTGTCCCTACAGGCAACTTCGGCGACGTGCTTGCAGGGTATTATGCCTATCGCATGGGCTTGCCCGTTGAAAAGTTTATCGTCGCGTCCAACGCAAACAATGCGCTCACCGACTTTTTCAACGACGGAGTATACGACGTAAATCGCGTGTTTTACAAAACCATGTCGCCGTCAATGGACATTTTGGTGTCGAGCAATCTCGAAAGACTTATATACGAGATTTACGACCGCGACGACGAAAAAGTGCGCGAACTTTACGACAGTCTCAAAAAGACGGGCAGATTCGAGATAGACTTCGACGAAGTGAATCCTGACAATTTCGTCGCGGGTTGGGCGGACGAGGAAGACACGAAAAACGCCATTTCCACCTTCTTTGACCTCGACGACTACATTATGGACACGCATACGGCGGTTGCGGCAAGCGTGTACAACGACTATTCTTGCGAAACCGACGACGAAACCCCGACCGTCGTTTTGTCTACGGCAAATCCGTACAAATTCCCCATAGACGTGCTCGGCGCAATCGGTTCAAGAGAAAAGGATTCGTACAAGGCGGTCGTCAAACTTTACAATCTCACTGCGCTCGAATGTCCCGATTGCATACTCGAACTCGAAGGCGCAAAAGAGATTCACACCAAAGTCATTGACAAGACGGAAGTCAAGAAAACCGTGCTCGAAGTGGCGGACGAAATCACCGCATAGATTTAGGAAATTCGCGCAATGCGACTAGGCGGCGAGTTTTAAGGAGTGTTTAAGACAAAGAGTATATTATTATACAAAGAGGCAACAAAATGTTCGGATACGTTATTCCCGATAAACTCAATATGTATATCAAGGATTTCAACGTGTTTCAATCCTTTTATTGCGGACTTTGCAAAACGCTCGGCGAAAGCGGCGCGGAATTTACGAGGCTTTGCACAAACTACGACGTGACTTTTTACAACGTGCTTTTGCATTCGCTCACCAACACGCCCGTGACATTCGAGCGTAAGTTGTGTGCATACAACGGCAAGAAAAAGGTTGTCGTCAAGAGCGACGAGCTTTCAAAAAAGATTGCCGATATAGCCGTTATGCTCGTATATTACAACCTCGAAGACGATGTATGCGACGGTAAAAAATCGCGCGCGATAGTCAAAGATATGATCGCGCCTCGCAAGAAAAAAGCGGCGAAAAGACTCGAAAAAATTGACGAGATTATGCAAAAAAGTTTTTCGGATTTGAGGAAACTTGAAAAGGAAAACTGCGACAGCATAGACAAGGTTGCCGACACTTTCGCAACGCTTATGCGCGATATGACGAGGCTTTTGATAAAAACCGACGACAATATCGACACGTTTTGCTACAATCTCGGCAGGCTCATATATTTGCTCGACGCAGTCGACGACGTTGAAAAGGACAGTAAGTCCTCAGAGTATAATCCGCTCGTGCTGAATTACGGCAAATGTACCCAAAAGCAAGATTATCTTGCCAAAAACGCAGATGAATTCTCGTTTTTGCTCAATTCGACCTACAACAAGATGGTAGGCTCATACAACGCTATGGACATAAAAATGTACGAGGGCGTGTTGAGCAACACAATATATCTCGGAATAAAGATGCAATTGGAGCGACTGCTCAAAGGAGAAGATAAATGCCGAATGACCCGTTTGTGATTCTTGGTGTAAGCAAGGACGCATCTCAAAGCGAAATTCTCGAAGCATACAAGAAAAAGCGCGCTTATTATCAAGAGCGCGTTTTCGACGAGGGCGACGAGGGGGCGCAAGCGGCGCGTATGCTCACGCAACTCGACGACGCATATCAACAAGCAATGGAACTTTCTCACGAGTCCGCAATCGTATCGGGTGATGGCGATTCATCGTTTGAAAACGTGCGCAACGCAATCCGCAACAAAGACATCGAAGGCGCGCAACGCGCTCTTGACGATATATCTTATCGTGGCGCAGAATGGCACTACTATCAGTCCATCGTCTTTTATGAGAAAAACTGGCTCAACGACAGCAAAAAACAACTTGAATTGGCAATCGAAATGGACCCGTCAAACGACAAGTACACTCGGGCCTTAAGCAATCTCAAAAAGAAAATTGACGGTTCTCGCCCCTACGACAAGCAAGGCTCGCAGGGCGTTTACGGCAAATCCGACCAAATCTCCAATCGCACCTATTCCCAACGTGATTCAGATGTAGCCGACGGCGTTTGCAAGGCGTGTCAAGCGCTTTGGTGTGCGGATTGTTGTTGTGAGTGTATGGGCGGCGACCTAATCCGTTGCTGCTAAATGCGCTATTGAGCGAACAACATCGTCAACAACGCTTGCCTGTCAACTCATTTACAACAAGTAAATTAGGGTTGCCATTCAAGCATTGTTTCCTTGTTCTTCATCTCAATATCGCATTTTACAAACGCGCTATTGAGCGAACAACTGTGACAAACGGTCGCTGTGGCAATGCCAACAGACAAACTTGTCTATTGCCAAGAGCCACGCTTGTTTGTCACATTGCTAACCGCGCAAGCCCTCTTTACTCTCAAAATGAGACGGACAAAAACTCAAGCCGCAATTCCGTGCGAGTGCTTGCTTGGTGATGGCGTACTTCGCACGCAAGCGGCTAAACGAAAAAGGTTTTACAATAAAGTGTGCTGCTTGTAGCCTAACTTGCAAATAGCGCACTTTACAAGCACAATATATAATCATAAAATACCATTTATGCGTGCTGCGCACGCAGCGGAATATTTGAATATTCCACATCATATATGAAACGCAATCGCAAGAAAATTTCACGACAAGAGGCGGTCTACCGCGTGGCTCTCGCCGGCATCAGCGCGGCGGTGGCGTTGCTGATGGTTTGGCTCGGAGTTGTCATAAGATTCAGCACGGTTGCTTTTTTCATTGCCGCCGCAGTCGCGCTTATGGTTCCACTTTCGCAAAAGTACTATCTTTCGTCGGTGCTTGCCTATGTTGTGTCGGCGGGGCTTTCGTTTTTGATTGTCGGCGACATATTTTCGGTTATGGGCTACGTTGTATATTTCGGACCTATGGCAATCATTTCGGGCGTTATGCTCAATCACAAGGACAAAATCAAGTGGTGGGTTCAACTCATCGTCAAAATCGTTTATATCAACGGCGCGCTCGCGCTTTTGTACTTCGTATGCCACAATATCGTGATCGATTCGTCGATAATCGACAAGGTGCAATACTGGATGATTGCTCTGTTCGGCACGGTGATTCTGGTTGCAATCGACTATGCGTTGCAGTTTATTTACAAGCGCATTGCAGTGCTCGTCGGCAAAGCGTTGCGCAAAAACGAACGTCACGGCAAACCCGAATCTGAAAGGATAGATTTTGATGATTCTGACGTTTTCGACGAAGAATCTCGCCTCGGCGGCGAGTCGCCTTTTGACGAATTTGCGGACGATTATCCGCAAAAAAGCAATAATGATAAAAACGGTGTAAACGGCTGTAATATTGACGAAAGCAATGATGCAAACGACGATAGCGACACCAAAAATAATGGCGTAAACGGCAAATAGACAACGATATAAGCGACCAATAAACTCTTTCAAAAGACATAGAAAAAGAAACCCACAGGCTTAGCCGTTAGGTTACTTTTATACTCAAATTCAACTACAATTCCGTGTTACGACAAAATTACAGGCATATTTGTCAACGAGCCTTTTTATTATGACGTAAAAATTTAATTCCAAAATAGACAAAAAAAAGAATACAAGTTGAGGGGTTCAACTTGTATTCTGACTGGTGGAGATAAGGGGATTCGAACCCCTGACCTTCGCATTGCGAACGCGACGCTC
>CAVFCJ010000091.1:0-5275 GCA_963620965.1 bacterium | reverse complement strand
GCGCATTATCGCCGCCCATAGCGTCAACAATGATTTTCATAAATCACCTATAATATATTGATGTGATTATTATAACAAGAACTTAAACGGAATACAAGAAAATAATGTATTTATGGGTTATGGATATTTGTTGTTATAATTTGAAAGTGGATTTTTGGAAAGTTTGGAATAAATTTTGAGTTTTGCATTTAAGTGCGATATTTGGATGAAAAACAAGAAAGGCACAGTTTGAATCGAGACCCAGTGTACATAGGCGTACACGGTTTCGAGACAAACTGCGCCTGACGAAGTTTTTCGCCAAATAGTGCGCTTAAATTATTTTTCGCTCTTTTTTTGAACGACTTGCTCACCATCATAGTATCCGCATTTCGGGCACACTTGGTGGCTCTTGATCAGTTCGTGGCATTGAGGGCACTCGGTAAGACCGGGCGCTTTGACTTTCCAGTTTGCGAAACGGGAATTCGTCTTGGATTTTGAAACTTTATTTTTAGGTACTGCCATCTTATTACCTCCAACATTTTCACAACATCTGATACACAGTGTTTTGATTATATAAAATCTGACAATAGTTGTCAAACGCTTTTTGAAAGTTGCGCAACTTTGTTGTCAATTATTTTGCATTTTTCGGAGGTTTTGACACAATTTGCGCTCAAAATCCCCGAAAAAGCATTTTAACTTGCCTTTTTACAGTGCGAGAGCCTTCGTTTCTCTTGCGATGGACAATTCTTCGTTTGTGGGAAGAATGAACACTTTGACTTTGCTGTCGGGCTTTGAGAGAACGCGAACGCCGTCCGAGTGTTCCTTGTTTGCCTCAAAGTCAAAATCTACGCCGAGATAATCCATATCTTCCATAACAAGTCTACGCATAAGGTCGCTATGTTCGCCGATACCGCCCGTGAAAACGATTGCGTCGACGCCGTTGAGCGTTGCGGCATAAGAACCGATATACTTCTTTATGCGATATGCGGCAACTTCTACTGCGAGTTTGGCTTTTTCGTTGCCTTCGTTGATACCCTTTTCGAGGTCGCGCATATCCGAGCTCAATTCGCTCACACCGAGCATACCGCACTTTTTGTTGAGGTATTGCACGAGTTCTTCGGGTGTCAAGCCGAGTTTTGCGCGGATAAATTCGCTTGCCGCAGGGTCGATGTCGCCCGAGCGCGTACCCATAACAAGTCCTTCAAGCGGTGTAAAGCCCATAGACGTGTCAAGGCACTTTCCGTCCTTCACCGCAGAAATGGACGAGCCGTTGCCGAGGTGGCATACGATGATTTTGCTGTCCTTTTTGCCGAGAAGTTTGATTGTTTCCTCGCTGACGAATTTGTGAGAAGTGCCGTGGAAGCCGTATTTTCTCACTTTGTACTTGTCGTATACGGAATACGGAATGCCGTACATATACGCTTTTGCGGGCATAGTACTGTGGAAAGTCGTGTCGAAAACCGCAACCATAGGCACACCCGGCATAACTTCTCTGCAACTCTTTATGCATGCGATATTGCCCGGCATATGGAGAGGTCCGAGTTCCGCATTCTTTTCGCAGATGCGGATGACTTCGTCGTCGATGACGACGGAACTTTTGAAGTCCTCGCCGCTGTGAAGCACTCTGTGACCAACCGCGCTGATTTCGTCAGTGGATTTGATTGCGCCGTACTTTGGATCGACCATCGCTTTGAGCACGAGTTCGATTGCCGCGGTGTGATCTTTCATATCTTGTTTGACGTTAAGCACCTTGCCGTCCGCCGTCTTTTGTGTCAACTCACTGCCATTGAATGTGATCCGCTCGCAGATTCCTTTGAGAACCGCTTGCTCGGTGTCCATATCGATAAGTTGATATTTGAGCGACGAACTGCCTGCGTTGATAACAAGAATTTTCATAATTTTACCTCTGTTAGTCTTTTACGGATTGAAGCGCTGTGATTGCCGCAACTGCCGCGATGTCTTCTGCAACGCAACCTCTGCTCAAATCGTTTACGGGCAGAGCGAGGCCTTGCATAATGGGTCCGATTGCCATACAGTTGCCGAAGCGTTGAGCAATCTTGTAGCCGATGTTGCCTGCGTCGAGGTTGGGGAAAACGAGAACGTTCGCTTGACCTGCGACGGGGCTGCCTGGTGCTTTTTGATTTGCAACGCTGTCAACCAAAGAAGCGTCAAGTTGAAGTTCGCCGTCAACGTCGATTTCGGGATGTTCCTCTCTGACCTTTTGATACGCAACGCGCACTTTTTCGACGGATTCGTGATTTGCACTGCCCTTCGTCGAGAAGGAAAGCATTGCGATCTTAGGATCCATTTCGCAAATCTTCTTCGCACTGTCTGCCGCCGCAACGACGATGTCGGAAAGTTGGTCGCTCGTCGGATACGGAATGACCGCGCAATCGGAGAAGATGTATGCGGGATATTTCTTATATTTGAAGTCTTCGGGCGGAACCATTACGAAGCAACTGGACACGGAACTGATACCGGGTGCGGCTTTGATGACTTGGAAAGCGGCTCTGGATACGTCTGCTGAACTAAACACTGCGCCGCCTACGACGCCGTCTACGTCGCCGCGTTTGAGAGCGACGCAAGCATAGAACATATTGTTGTTTGTCACAATATTCAAGGCTTGCTCCTCAGTCATTCCCTTTGCTTTGCGAAGTTCGTAAAGGGTGTTTGCATATTCGGCTCTGTGTTCGCTCGTCTTAGGGTCGTCAAAAGAAACGCCTGTGAAATCGATTTCGGGGAATTTTGCTTTGATTTCGTCTTCGTTGCCGATGAGAACAACCTTGCAAACGTTCTTTTGTGTGAGGATTTCAGCCGCTTTTGCCGCGCGCACGTCCGTACCTTCTGCAAACGCGATCGTTTTTGCGAGTTTGCTTGCTCTGCTCATAAGGTTTTCAACAAATTGCGTCATATAAAACTCCTAAAATGTTGCACATTGATTGCAAATGTTTTGTTTTTAGATATAATTATAATTGTTTAAAATACAAAAATCAACAATATGAGGATTTATTTTGAAAATAACCGCCGTAATTGCAGAATATAACCCGTTTCACAACGGGCATCTCAAACAACTCAAAAAGGCAAAGCGCGAAACCAATGCGGACGCGCTCGTAGTCGTGATGAGTTCGTCTTTCACGCAACACGGCGATTTGTGCATATCCGACCGCTACACCCGCGCAAACTGGGCGATTCAGGCAGGTGCGGATTTAGTTCTCGAACTCCCCACCGTATATTCTCTCTCAACCGCAAAAGGATTTGCCGAAGGCGCACTCAAAACGCTGTCAATGCTCGGCGAATATACCCTCTCTTTCGGCACGGAAAGCGACGAAATCGAGGATTTGAATATGGCGGCAGAGTTTATGAGAAGCGAGTCAAAAGACGTATCGAATCTTCTCAAAGGCTATTTGAGCGAAGGTTATTCCGTCGCAAAATCGAGGACTCTCGCTCTCGACAAAATTCGCCCCGACGTGTCGAATATGCTTAAATCCCCCAACAATATTCTTGCGGTCGAATATATGAAAGCGGGCTCGGCGTACGGCGGCAAGGTTCAATATCACTCGGTAGAGCGCAAACCCGACGACGACAAAAAATTTATATCGTCAACGAAAATCCGCAATCTAATCGCACAAAATGCCGACGTTTCGGCATTCGTTCCGCCGTTTGTCGATCTTTCGACGCACGCAAATATCGACAAATACAATGTCATTTCAACATACGCTATGAAAGCGATGAACGCTTCGCAACTCAAGGAAATCGCCAACATCAGCGAGGGTATGGAAAATCGCATTTCGCAATCCTCGTTCAATAATATGGACGAGTTTTTGGGACTTACGAGCAAACGCTACACTCGCTCGACAATAAAGCGAATCGCTGCAAGCGCGACTTTGGGACTCACCAAAGATCTCATTAATCTTGCCAACGAGCAACCGCCCTATTGCACCGCTTTGGCGTTCAAACCCTCAAAAAAGAAAGCGTTGTTTGCGCTTTTGGCACAATCGGACGGCTATTTCTTCTTCAAGCACAGCGATTGCGAAAAAGACTGCCCCGTCCGTCCTCTAGTCGACCTCGACGAAAAAGCCGCAAAGATTCAAAAACTTTGCTATTAAGCAAAAATCATCGCTTAGGCAACTTGGTTCGACTGAAAAATATTTGAATATTCCTCAATTGCGGCTTTACCGCAATATCGTTGTCCGAGAGGTCAATATACCTTGCGCATAGCGCAAATATAACTGCACGCAGTGCAATCTCATCGTGCCTGACGGCACGCTTTTTCATTAAACAAATTTAGTTTGTAAAACATTGTTTGCAAGGCAATATTTTGCTTTTCAAAAGAATATGATTTTGTATGCACAAACCAAATAAAGCGCAAATTCCGAAAGTTTTTGCCTGCATTGCTCTAATCGCTTTTATGGCGTTTATGCTTGCAAAACCCGATTATTATCTCAATTCCGCAAGGCAAGGTTTGAGTTTGTTTGCCTCGAGTGTGCTTCCCTCTTTGTTTCCGTTCTATTTTTGCTCTTTGCTTTTGACGTACATGGGTGCGGTCAGCACGATATCAAAAGCGGGCGCAAAAAGCGTTAAACTTATGTACAATGCGCCCAAAGAAAGCGCGTATGTTTTATTTTTGAGTATGCTGTGCGGCTACCCCGTCGGCGCAAGCACTATATACGAGTTGTACTGCGCAGGCGCAATATCGCAAAAAGACGCAAAATGCGTGTGTTCGTTCTGCTCGACGTCGGGTCCTGTGTTTATGATAGGCACGATAGGCGGCGCGATTTTCGCAAATCAAAAAATCGGGCTTATCGTACTCATTGCGCACTATACTGGAGCAATCGTAAACGGCTTGATATACCGCAAAAAGAAAAGCGACAGCCGCAACGTTTCCGCTTTTCCTCACCGAACGACGTTGACGGGCTCCTCTCGCGCGCAATATCCAAAGCAACGATAAATATGTGTACGTCGGCGGATATATCGTCATTTGCGGAATGATTGTTGACACGCTCGAACTCATTGGAATCCGTGACGTACTGTCGCGCCTTCAAAGCGCAAGCGAGCCGGTATTGTCTGCAATTTATTCTCTCATCGAAATGACAAGGGCGAGCATCGAATGTTCAAAATGCCAAAACTTGCAACTTGGCGTTACGCTCTGCACGGGTGCGGTTTCACTCGGAGGATTGTCCGTTACTTTGCAAAACTACACTTTCCTTTCAAAATGCGGTGTCGGCTTTTGGGAATTGCTCCTCAAAAAAAGCACGCATTGCGCTATAAGTATGTTTTTTGCGTTCCTTTTGGGATT
>CAVFCJ010000090.1:0-5275 GCA_963620965.1 bacterium | reverse complement strand
TCCTTTGTGTGCCAGCTACGCACCCAAACGGCACAGTCGGACGGTACAAAACGTCGAGCTTCGACGCTCGCTTTTCTCGCCGCCTTGCGGCTCGTGTTCCGTCTACGAAAGGGCAGAGTAGTAGTATAAGTACGCTTCGAATAAGTGCGCGTTTAACCGCTTGCGTGCATAGCACGCCCTCACCAAGCAAGCACTCGCACTGAATTGCGGTTTGAGTTTTTGCCCGTCTTATTTTGAGAGTAAAGAGGGCTTGCGCGGTTAGTGATTGCGAGAACAAGTGCGGTTTTTGTCAATCGCCCAAAAAGGATTCGTTTCTATTTTGGGGATTCCCACGCTTCGCTCTGAATGACGACGTGGGCGATTGACTTTGCCGCAACGCAGTTTGAGCAATGGATCGCGGACGGCGGTTTTCATCTCGTCTTTGAACGAGCAGATTCCGTGTATGAGTAGCCTCCGAATAAGTGTTCGGATTAAGGCTTCGCCTTCCTCAATTATTCATTATTGATTATTAATTATTAATTACCAATTCACTTCACGATTTCGCCTGTTCGTGCCGATTGATATATCACCCAGTAGCCTTTTTCGCCGTCGCCGACGGGAAGCCACACGCAAGCGTTTTCAAGTTCGGACGGCGGCGTTTGCTTGCTGTCGGCAGGCACTCCGTAACATATGAACGACGGCTCGTCGTCATTGAACAAAAGTCCAACGACGTAATAATCGTCGCTTGTTTGTACGTGTACCCACTTCGAGTTTGCAACCGCCTCGTTGAGCGTTTTTTCTTCAGGGTAACATACGAACAATTCGTCTATCTGCGGCTTGACCGCATAGTAAAAATTGTTGCCGTCGTACTTTGTCCATTCGTCGAGTTTTACATCTTTGAGCGTCATCCCGATTTTCGCGTTTTCGGCGTTGTCTTTGCCTTGCTTTTCCGCGCTTGAATTTGTGCTTTGAAGGACGGTTTTCGTGCTTTCGCTCACCGTTTTTTGCTTGTTGTATTCGTCTATGCGGCGAAGTATTTTGCCGTTGGGTATGTTGCCGCCGAACATCGTCACCGAACTCGAACGCACTACGCATCCAAACTCGCTTGCTACGCAAAACGGCACTTCAAATGCCGTATTAGTGTCGTAAAGTCTTATTTTTGCGATTTTGTCGCCGACAAGATACAGCGAAGCGTTGGAAGGGCGGAAGTCGAGATTGCACTCGCCCTTGATAGTGTTTGCCTTTGACGAAACGTTTTGAATTTTCACGATGCCTTTGTGTCCCGCGCCGCTCAGCACGACGATTTCTTTTTTGTTTTCCATACGTCACCTCTCGTATAAAACTATGCGCCGAGTGCTTGCCGTATGCGTATTTTGCCGCTTGAAAAATGCGAGATTTAGGGGTATGATTGACATATAAACGCAAGTCGTAAAGGAAAGAGGAATTATGAAAAGAAAAATCGCTCGCACGGATTATCCCGTCAAACAAATAGCACCCGACACCTATATGATTTCCGATTTCGGTTTTGCAAACTGTTATCTGCTCGTCGGCGAGGAAAAGGCGTTGCTCATAGATTGCGGTGTCGGTATAGGCGACTTGAAAGGCGCACTCGAAAAGATTACAGACAAGCCTCTCGTTGTGGTCGGCACTCACGGTCACGTCGATCATATAGGCGGCGACGGTCAGTTTGACAAGTTGTATCTTCACAGCGCCGACACGGGCAGAAATTACAAGTTTCAAACGGGGTATGTTTTGCGGAAAATGTTTGTGCTTGCAGGTAAGGGCGTTGCAGATAAATCCGTCAAACTATCCGACGTTCAACGCTATAAAAATCGTCCCGTAGTCGTGCTTGTCGAGGACGGACACATCTTTGAACTCGGCGGACGTAACGTTGTCGTGAAGCATTTGACGGGGCATACGCTCGGGAGCATACTTCTTGTCGACGAACAATCGGGCATAGTGTTTGTGGGCGACAATATATCTCCGTCGCTGTGGCTGTTTTTGCCGCACGCCTCGACCGTCGAGGAGTGGATACAAAGCGCGAAAGAGATATATCGCTTGAGCGAAAAATATACGCTTTACTGGGGACACGAGCAAGGATTGATTTCGCCCTCGCTCGTGGCGCACGACATCGCACTCGGCGAAGAAGTACTTGCAAAATATAAACGAAACAGGCATGTTTTCGCCGTCAAATTTTATCCCTGCAACGACAGAGTAAACGGCAGTATCGTGTTTAGAAAGGCGAGAATTTTCAAGAAAAAATGAAATCGCGCACGAATTTGCGATTCAATCGGTAATTTTTTAATATAAATAGATAAATTTGTATTAATATTTTTGCCAAATGCGTGTGGACTTATGCACGCATTTGTGCTAATATATACATGTTGTGCGATGCGAGGCGTATCGCTCGATTAGGCGGAAATTCCGCCGTATTCTTTGAAAATAAGGATTTATCCAAAAAAATAGAGGAGTATATTATGAGGGATCTCAAACACTTGCTTTACTTTGAAAACCTTTTGCAAGAAGCCAACAACGAACTCGTGCAAAAGGCTGTCAAAGAGGACGGCAAACTTGCTCTGGGTTACACGTGCTATCACGTTCCCGAAGTGTTGCTCAATCTCGACAACTGCGTAAGCGTGAGATTGCGCGCACCTCGCACGGGTTCGGTTGACATCGCAACGTACTATCTCAGCCCGTTCATCTGCGGCTTTGCAAAGGCATTGCTCGAACGCGGTATCGAAGGCGGCTACGGATTCTTGTCCGCGCTTTTTGCGGGCGAAACTTGCAGCGAAATGAACAGAACAATCGAGCATTTCGAGTTGCTTCGTCTCGTTGACAACGACAAGTTCTTCGTCAGCATATTCGATATGCCGTTCAAAACCAACGACCATTGCCTTGAAAGTTACGTCAATCAGATTCGCTTGAAAGTTTTGGACAAACTCAAAGACGTATACGGCGTGGACACGTCGGACGAGGCTATGAGAAAAGCCGTCGAACTCCACAACAGAGTATGCAGAGCGATTACGGCAATCGGCGAGTTCAGAAAGGAAGAAAATCCGCGCATAACGGGTTATGAATTCCACATTCTTTGTCTCGCAACGTACGCTTGCCCGAAATATCTCA
This sequence comes from bacterium, assembly GCA_963620965.1. Classification (GTDB taxonomy): domain Bacteria; phylum Bacillota; class Clostridia; order Christensenellales; family CAG-917; genus CAG-475. The sequence goes on along the minus strand of CAVFCJ010000090.1, from coordinate 2,173 downwards.
TCGTTGACAAACTCGAAGAAACGCTTGAAGAAATCAAACACAGAGAGCCCGATCAAAAGAAATTTTACAGAGCGAGAATCGTGCTTGTCGGAAGCGAGATCGACGATCCCGATTTCACCAAACTTTTCGAGGACAGCGGCGCGTTTGTGGTTGCGGACAGATACTGCTTCGGTTCTATGCCAGGCAGAGAGGAAATTATCCTCAACGACGAGGAGGACGTGCTTACGCAAATCTGCCGTCACTATATGAAGACTTGCCAGTGCCCCAGATATATGGAACACGAAAAAGTCGAGGATAGAAGGGAATACGTCAAACGCCTCGTTGAAGAATATCATGCCGACGGCGTAGTGTACGAGCAACTCAAGTTCTGCGAATTTTGGGGTTACGAGCGCGCGCTAGCTTCGTACATTATGATCAACGAGTTCGGCATTCCTGCAATCGCAATCGACCGTCAATACACGGCGAGCGCGTCGGGACAACTTCGCACGAGAATTCAGGCGTTCGTCGAAAGCCTCGAAATCAAGCATATCCAAAAAGCCAAAGCCCAAAAGGCTGCTAAGTGAGGTGGAATATGAAAAAGAAAAAATACGGCGGATATAAAAATCTGCACGAAGATAAAACCGGACTTCTCAAACATCGCGAATGGCGCGGATTCAAAGACACACTCATCGACTACTGGCGTTGGCTCGTCACCTGGAAAGATATGGTGGTTATGGTGCTTAAAAACCCGATTGCGGTCGTCAAAGGACTTTGGCGTTATCGCTGGATGGCAACCTACCTTTCCACGCCTGCGTTCGTGGATCGTCACACCGAAGGTTTGCGCGGACCGCAACTTTTGATGACGCATCTTCATTTCAATATGATCGTCAAGCATGCGACGGGACTTATTCTCACCGCGTTCGAGGCTGACGAAAAGATGTTCCCCAAGAACAAAAAGAGCAAAAAACTCGTTTGTGTGGACGAACTTATCCCCGCAGAGTTCATCGCAGGTTTTCCCAACCTCAAAATGTATCCTATGCAAACGATGCCCATATTCCTTTCGAGCATGGTTGATCAACTTGTAGTGCCGCCTTATCTCGACGCAATCGAGAGTTTCGGCGTGCCTGCCGACGTTTGCCCCCTTCCGAGCGCGGAAGCAGGCGTATGCGTTGACGACGACTATCCCAAACTCGGCAAGTGTATGATCACCTGCAATATGCCTTGCGACGGCTCGATTATGACGACAACCTTCCAAGACAGATACTTCAAACTTCCCACTCACGTTTACAACGTGCCTTTGAGATACAAGGGCGAGGACGTGCAAAAATACGCCGTCGACGAAATCAAGGATATGATCAAATTCGTCGAGGAGCAAACGGGCGAGAAGTGGAATTGGGATACGTTCATCGCCGCGCTTGAAAGTTACAACAAGCAACTCGACTACGAACTCAAAAAATGGGACGTCAACAAAACGCAATATCCGCAAATGACGGGCGCGACGTTCTGGCTGTACAGACTCTACTACTATCACCTTTCGGGCGGTTACGACAAACGCTTCCTCAAAGTCGACGAAAAGGTCAATAAGATTATGGAAAAAGCGTATGCCAAAAAGACCAAAGCGAGCAAGGAAATGCGCCACCGCGCAATCGTGTGGAGTTGCCCCGCAAACTACTATACGTCGTTTGCAAACTGGCTTGAAAATTGCTGGGGTATCAACGTCGTTATGGATATGGAAACTATGATTTCCTACCTCAAATTCCGCACCGACACGCACGAACACGCTCTCGAAGACCTCGCAAAGACTTACCAGCGCGCGACTATGCGTACCCACACAAAAGGCGGCTATGCAAACGTCCTTAACGAATGCTGGCGCGTTGCGGAAGAATACAACGTCGACACCATCATTATGTACGACCAAATTTCATGCAAGGGTATGGACGGACTCGTCGGTATCTTTGATGATCAGGCGAGAGAGAAGGGCTACAACTTCATTTGGGTGCAACAAGACCTTATGGACAGCAGAACCATATCTCGTAGAGATATGCGCGAGCAAGTCAACAAGTATATGACGACCGTTTTACAAGAAAAGCCGATTGACGAGAGTTTGCTCGACTTCGACGATTCCGAAGCGTGGTAATTAAAAGGAGAAACTAATTATGAAATATTTTGGCGGATGCGACGTAGGTTCAACCTA
>CAVFCJ010000089.1:0-5567 GCA_963620965.1 bacterium | reverse complement strand
CCTCTTTGTGGCCTTATCCGTCGTATGCCGATTTGCTTTTCGGAATAAATTAACACCAAAATTAAAGGTCGCATTAACAACGGCTTCAGATAGGGATTTTTAAGAAGTCGGGTTAAGTGCCGAAAAGAAAACCATACTCAATGAGTTTATTGCTCAAAGGGTATGGTTTTTTTTAATAACGTTATAAAAGGCTCACAGAAAGAATTTAAGTAAGGGTATTATTTCCGCAAAACCGAAGCCATTGATGGTTTGCATTTTCCGTTGTCATAAACCACCTCTGATTTCTAATGTTATTACCTGTGGCTAAAACAGAAATACATTGTCTTTCACGCTTTTCTTCTTTCATTTTAGCCGTCAGGACACATATTCGCCGTTATAACTTACGAGTGTGGCGGCGGTTACTCCGTTGATGTTTCTGAGTTCATTCAAAAATGCTGCTTCCGTTCCGTTGAGATTGATTTCAACGGTCAGTTCGATACCTGCTTTACCTACGGTTTTAGATTTAATAACGTGTTTTTTGATGTGAGTGTTCAAAACAGCGAGCGCTTCGGTTTCCGCATTGTCGTTTTCACATTGCAATACAAGGATATACGGAACGGTATTTCTTTTCTGACGCGTAAAAAGGTAGAAAATCAATCCGAGAATAAGCGAGCCGAATACGGCAAGCGGTATCATTCCCGCACCGAGCATTATTCCGACGACTATCGACCAGAACAAAAATGCTATGTCGAGCGGTTCTTTAATTGCTGTTCTGAAACGGACGATAGATAACGCGCCGACCATGCCGAGCGACAATACTACGTTTGACGTTATCTAATAATTTATTTTCGTATTCTGTTGAAATTCCCGTTGCGGCTGCCGTGTTTTCGTCCGATGGCGAAAAATCCGTACGACCGGGAGCGGCAACAATAAGACCTATGGAATATACAACCGCAAGAACCATAGCAACGACTGATGCTATTGTTTGTTTCATGTTACTCCTTATAAAAAACGAGCCGAACAACCCGAAACAGTTGTCCGGCTCAAAAGTGTTAAATTTTTAGTTTATTTGTTTTCTTCGCGTTCCGCGTAGTATTCGGGAACGGGCGGAATTGAATTGAACGCGTCTACGAGTTTTTGCAATTCGTGGTTGATTTTGAGCGGGTTTATCTTCGGCAAGTCGGAAACTTCGAGTTTGTCTTTGCCGAGCAAGGTTTTAAGTGCGATTGCAACCATACGGATATCGTACTTGCCCTCAAAAAGCGGCGTGATAGGTCTGTCAAGGTGCATCGTCTTATAAACCGCCATCATTGCCGTTCTTACAGAAGTTTCGACTGTGAACACGACGTCGCCGGGAAGTTCAACGAACTGACCGATAAACGCAAGGTTCGTGCTACCCGCGGGAATAACTTCGGGACGGTCGGTACACGTTCTCGGCATAAACTGCGAGGTAATATACGGCATAACCGTAGGAATAGCGATACTATGAGCCTTGATTTCCTCAAATTTATCTTCCAAACCGCACCAGTAAAGGAACTCTTTGAGCGTTTCTTCGCCCGTGCATTCGTTCATCGGCTTTTTGACATATGCGCCTTTTTCGTTGGAATGTAAGCCGTAGAACCACAGTACCTGAACGTTTTCGGGTTGATTCGGTTCAAGCGGTTGAAGTGCCGCGCCGTAAGTGATAAACCACGGCGAAGAAACGAAAGTCGTCGCGCCGCCTTTGCCCGTAGGGTTGCCCGTTTTCTTTTCGAGATACTCGAAGAACTGCGGATAATCTTTCACCGTGAGCGTAACGCTTACGAAGTTGCTCTTTTCGGGCGAATAAACGAATTTTTCGGGATGACCGAAGCCGTCCGCCTTTTTCGCGATCTTTTCCCACAAAGTAAAGCAACCGCGATTTTCGGTATCGGTATTCATCTTCGGCGCTTCCGTCATACTGCCGCGGGTGGAATTCTGCGTCATACTGCCGTTCGTGAAATACACGAAGTCGTCATCCGAAAGAGCAATTTTTGCGACTTCTCCTTTTTTCTTGATTTCAAGCGCGGTTACCGTCTTTTTGTTGCCGTCGAATCTGAAGTCCATATCCGTAACGGTGGCGTCGGCGATAAAGTTTACGCCCGCGTCCATAAGATATTTTTGCAGCGGCATAATTAAACTGTGATACTGATCGTATTTAGTGCGGAGTATTCCGCGCAGACTTCTTATCAAATGCAACTGGTGCATAAATCTCGTCGTATAACGACGCATTTCGATAAGCGAATGGTAGGGCTGGAATGCAAGCATAGCGCACCAGTAATACCAAAGTTGGCTATGGAAATATTCGGGACTGAACCACTGCTCGATAGTGAGGTTTTCGAGTTGCTCTTCGGGCGTGATCATCATCTTAATCATCTGGTCTTTGACTTTATCCGTGATGCCGAAAGTCGTTTCGTCGTGCGGAACGAAACCTTTTTCCCAAAGTCTGTGCTTGCTGTCGATTTCAAAGTTTTTGTTACATTCGCGGGTTTCGTCGAGTACCGTGCGACCTTCTTCGTAGATAGAAGGAATACTGCCGAACAAATCCCACAGACATTCCATATACGGCTCGAGTTCTCTTTCGCCGCGGGAAATATAACCCGTTTCGGGATTGCCGCAAGCGTCCATAGAACCGCCGAATACGGGCAGTTGATCGAATACGGTAATGTTTTTGCCGGGCATTTGCGCGTCGCGAACCAAAAACGCCGCCGCGGAAAGTCCTGCGATACCGCCGCCGACGATGTAAGCGCGTTTGTTTTCGATACCCTCGGGTTTACGGGGATGTACTCTGTCATAGTTTCTCATATAATTTTACCTCTTTTGATTTATTTTTTTTAGTTTTTGTCTTTCGGATAAGCGGGATTAAGCACGCTTTCCTTGGTTGCGACCGACTTATCTCTGCCGGGATACATAACGTAATACGGCGGGATATTGTTTACCTTATACAGCAGTTCTTTCTGCATTTCTTTGAGTTTAAGCGGATTGATTTTCGGCAAATCCTTTTCGGTGAAATCGCCCTTTATCGCATTGAATTTCATAATCTGCTGTTTGAAATAACGCATATCGTATTGCGCGGGATAGACTTCGATAATTTCCTTGTCAAGCCCCGTTAAAGCGTAAACTGCTTCGAGCGGCGTTCTCACCGAAGTTTCAATCGTAAATACTACGTCGCCGGGGACTTCGACGAACTGACCTATAAACGCAAGGTTGGTACAGCCGTCGGGAACGACTTTCGGACGGTCTTTGCACGTTCTCGGCATAAATTGCGACGTGATATACGGCATCATACAAGTGGAAATACGCGCGTGAGCGAGAACTTCGTCCTTAATGTCGAGCATATTGAAATGATAGAGAATTTCAAGTAAAATTTCGTTGCCCGTGCATTCCGCCATGGGCTTTTTAATGTAATTACCGAGCCTTTCGCCGAACAATCCGTCGCCCCACAAAACGTCCTCGTTGTTTTCGCGCTGCTTCGGGAAGTAGTCGCGGTCGTATAAAACAAGGCTTATTTCCCAGCCCGAATCTTTCACTGTAATGCAACCGCCCGTGCCGGGTTTACTGCCCGTATTCTTTTCGAGCCGTTCAAAAAATTCGGGATAGTCTTTTACCGTAACGAAATAACTCATCCATTTGGTTTTGTCTATTCTCCTCAGGAACTTTTCGGGATGACCGAATTTCTCGTGACGTTTCGCAAGGTTCTGCCAGATAGTGAAAAGACCTAAATCGTCCGTTCTTCGGTTGGTTTCGGCAACGTGTTCGTTATCTCCGAAAGTAGAATTAGTCATAAGTGAACCGTTGGTTACGAAAACGTAATCTTTCGGATCGACGGCAACGGTTTCTTCTTTGCCGTCCACTCGCATTTTAATTGCCGTTGCGGTGTTGCAGTCGTCGGTGAGTTCAACGTCGTAAACGGCGCAGCCGCCTTTAATCGTAACGCCTTTTTCTTTAAGCCACAAGGTAAGCGGCTTTATAATCGAATCGTATTCGTTGCGTTTGGTGTGCAAAATGCCTTCGAGATAGTCGATACGCCAGCCCAAACCGAAACGAGAAAGATAACGCTTTGCTTCGAGCGCGCTATGATAATGCTTGAACGCAAGCATCGGATGGAAACACCACCACATAGCGGAATCGAAGAACGGACTGTTTTTGCCGAAATAATCTTCAATCGTTATGTTTTCAAGGTCGCTTTCGGGTTCTGTAATGAACTTCTGCAACTTTTCCGTCGTTTTTTCATCCATACGGTAGTCGTGAATGCCTTCCCATATATGACCTTGGTTCTGAATGGCGCGACATTCCGAGTGAATGGGCAGTTCTCTGTTTACGTCCACCGTTTCGTCAAGAACGGTACGGGAAGGATCGTCAAGCGAAGGAATTTTACTGCACAGATACCACAGACATTCCATATACGCTTCGAGTTCTCTCTCTCCGGGGCAAACGTATTCGCCTTCGTTTGAGATAACGCCGCAGCAACCGCCTACGTCCTTGCGCTTTTCGTAAATCGTAATGTTTTTACCGGGCATTTTCGCGTCGTCTACCAAAAACGCCGCAGCCGCAAGTCCTGCAATTCCTCCGCCGACGATATACGCCTTGCGGCTTTCGATTCCGTCCGGAGTTTTCGGATGATAAAGAAAATCGTATAACTTCATATTTGACCTCCTTAAAGTCAACTGTAATTTAATTTCATACGAGTGTTGACTTTTGATTTCGCCTGTAGTATAATATCATTAGAACAGAATGCCAACCGTCAATGTTTTTCAAAATATATGAAATCCGACACTTTGGATAAAATTAACGGTTTTTGAGAGGTAAAAATATGACAGAAACGACCGAAATTAAGCAAAAGGCAGAATACAGAAGCGCGAAACGCTCCCGCAAAATGATACGAGAGGCGTTTTTGACCTTATTAAAAACGAAGTCCGAAACCAAAATTACGGTTACGGACATAGTGAATTTAGCAGATATAAATAGAACGACGTTTTACGCCCATTACCCTGACGTGCGCGGCGTTGTGGAAGAAATCGAAAACGACGTAATAGACAAAATGATGGTTATCTTAAAAGACTTTCATTACTTTTCGTTTTTCAAAAATCCCGCGCCCCTGCTGTTGCAAATAAGCAGATTTCTGGAAATGGATATAGACTTATATAGGCAACTTATCCGTATCGACAGTTCAGACGCGTTTTTGGATAAGTTAAAGAAAATATTCGCCGAGTTTATGGAAAACGACCCGGATATTCCGCAATACATTCGCGAAAAAAGCAGTTTTGCAATTCGCGTGAGTTATTTCACGGGCGGCATAGTAAACGCGTATAAGCAATGGCTGACGGGCGAACTCGCTTGTTCTCTCAACGATATTTCGATGGAAATCGCTTCTATGATTGCCGGCGCGGATTTAAGTTGACGGTTTCTCTTCTTTATTTTCTTTTTTAGTATAGTATTCAACAACACACATAAGTAGCGTGGAAAAGAACGCTTTTCTCTCGTTCGGAGTGAGATTTTCAAGGCTCGGACGACCGATAAAGTCTTCGTCCACAAGGTTGTAAAGGTTGACAGCAAAAGAGTCCAGACCA
>CAVFCJ010000088.1:0-5573 GCA_963620965.1 bacterium | reverse complement strand
GATATATGTAGTATAATATCAATACGAAAATTTTGCGTGCGCTTGCGCGCGGGAGGAAAATATGAGAATGTACGACATCATTCGCAAAAAACGCGACGGTGGAGAACTTTCAAAGGAAGAAATAAATTTCTTTATCGACGGCTACGTCAAGGGCGAAATCCCCGACTATCAGGCTTCGGCGTTGCTTATGGCGATTTTCTTTGAGGGTATGAGTTTTGACGAAACGGTTGCACTCACTTTTGCGGTGCGCGATTCGGGGCAACGCCTCGATTTTTCGTCCGTAAACGGCATAAGAGTTGACAAGCACTCGACGGGCGGCGTTGGCGACAAGACCAGTCTTGTGGTTGCGCCTTTGGTTGCTTCGCTCGGCGTGAAAGTGGCAAAGATGAGCGGCAGAGGTTTGGGACATACGGGCGGCACGATTGACAAACTCGAATCAATCCCCAATTTCAAAACCGACATTCCCGAAGAAGAATTTTTGAAAAACGTCAACGAAATCGGCGTTTGCATAGTGGGACAAAACAAGGATCTTGCGCCTGCGGACAAAAAGTTGTACGCTCTTCGCGACGTCACGGCGACGGTAGACAGTTTACCGCTTGTGGTGTCGAGTATTATGGGCAAAAAACTCGCCGCCGACGACGATTGCATCGTGCTTGACGTAAAGACGGGAAGCGGTGCGTTTGCAAAAACTATAGAAGAAAGCAGAAAACTTGCAAAAACTATGGTTGAAATAGGCAAACAGGCAGGCAAAAAAATGCTTGCGCTCATTACGGATATGGATAGACCGCTCGGCAACGCAATCGGCAATACGCTCGAAGTCAAGGAAGCAATCGACACTTTGAACGGTCAAGGCCCCGAAGACTTCACCGAAATATGCGTGATTTTGGCAACGAATATGCTCTATCTTGCAGGCAAGGGCAGCGTTGATGAGTGTGAAAAAGCGGTCAAAGGCGCACTTGCGGACGGCAGCGCGCTCGAAACATTCAAAAAGATGGTCAGGGCGCAGGGCGGCGACGTCGAATGTGTCGAAAACCCCGACAAGTTGGCAAAAGCGCCTTACGTTTTGAGCGTAAAGGCGAAAAAAAGCGGATATATTCAGCACGTGGACACCGAGGGTTACGGCATATCAAGTCTTCTTCTCGGCGCAGGCAGAAACACAAAAGAGGAGAGCATAGACTTTTCGGCGGGTATCGTTCTCAAAAAGAAAACGGGCGATTACGTAAACGAGGGCGACGAGATTGCGATTATGCACACTTCAGAAGAAAAGAGATTCGCGCCCGCGCTCGAAAAGTTTTACGCTTCCACGATAATAGGAGACGAAAAACCGCAAAAACGTCCAATCGTGCTTGACAGAGTGGAATAAAACATAAATCGCAAAACGCAAAGGCATAAAGCCAAAACTAAAAAGGATATACATATGGCAAAATTATATTTCAAATTCGGCGCAATGGGTTGCTCCAAGACGGCGCAGGCACTCATCACAAAGTTCAACTATGAAGAAAGAGGGATGAAAGTCGTGCTTATCAAGCCCATTGTGGACACTCGCGACGGCGTGACGACAACTCGCTCTCGCATAGGGCTTTCGGCAGAGGCAATCGCCGCCAAGCAAAACGAAGACTTGTATGAGATGTACAAGCAAAGATTCGGCGGTTACAACGTCATCATAGTCGACGAGTGTCAGTTTCTCACCCCCGAACAAGTCGACCAACTTGGGCAAATCGTCATAGATTTCAACATACCGGTGCTGTGCTTCGGGCTTGCAACCGACTTTACGACGCATATGTTTCCTGGAAGCAAACGCCTTTTTGAGATAGCCGAGTCGATAAGCGAGATAAAATCCGTATGCAAGTGCGGCGCGAAAGCGACGGTCAACGCGCGTATGGACGACAACGGCAACATAGTTTTCAAGGGCGAACAAGTGTGCCTCGGCGGAAACGATCGCTACATCGCTATGTGCAGAAAGTGCTGGCTCAAAAAGAAAGCAGAACAAGAAGCGAAAGGCTTGTATCTGTGACGAAAACGTTTGTCGCGGTATGCGACGGATAAAAACGGTGAGCATCGCGCATAGGCGTAGGCATTGAAAAGAACAAGATAAAACAGATTTGAGGTAAAATATATGGAAATAAAAGAAATTTTGAGCAAATGCGACCACACCTTGCTTGCGCAAACGGCAACTTGGGAGGAAATCAAAGCGATTTGCGACGACGGTATCAAGTATCAAACGGCGTCGGTGTGCATTCCGCCTTGCTATGTCAAAAAAGCAAGCGAGTACGCAAACGGCAGGGTGAAGATTTGCACGGTCATCGGATTCCCCAACGGCTACAACACCACCGCCGTCAAGGAATTCGAAACCAAGGACGCAATCGTAAACGGCGCAGACGAAATCGATATGGTCATCAATATAGGCGAGCTTAAAGCCGGCAACTACGATTATGTCGAAAACGAAATCAGAACTCTCAAAAATGCGTGCGGCGAGAAAATCCTCAAAGTCATAATCGAAACCTGTCTTCTCACCGACGAGGAAAAAATAAAGATGTGCGAACTCGTAACGAAAGCGGGCGCGGACTTTATCAAGACCTCGACGGGATTTTCGAAAGCGGGCGCAACCTTTGACGACATAGCACTTTTTGCACAGCACGTCGGAAAGAACGTAAGAATGAAAGCCGCAGGCGGAATTTCCTCTATCGAGGACGCAGAAAGATTCGTCGAACTCGGCGCGTCGAGACTCGGCACGAGCAGAATCGTCAAAATCGTCAAAAAACAGGAAAGCGAAGGCGAGCGTTGAGTGCACATATTTGAAATTGCGCATATGCAAATATGCAAAAAGCGACAAAAGCGGATTATGCCTGTTTGCCGCACACATACACGAGCGCATACGTTGATGCGCTTAAAATAATGAAAGGGAGCATAATTATGTCAGTTCCAACCCCACATATCACAGCAAAACTCGGCGATTTTGCCGACACCGTCTTAATGCCGGGCGATCCCCTTCGCTCGAAATTCATTGCGGAAAACTTCCTTGAAAACGCCGTCTTGGTCAACAATGTCAGAGGCGTAAACGGTTATACAGGCTACTACAAGGGCAAACGTGTTTCTGTTATGGCATCGGGTATGGGACAACCCGCAATCGGCATTTATTCGTACGAACTTTTCAACTTCTACGACGTGAAAAACATCATTCGTATCGGTTCGTGCGGCTCGTTCGACAAGGATTTGCACGCTCGCGACATCATCATCGCGATGGGCGCTTGCACCAACGGCAACTACGCAATGCAATACAATCTCCCGGGCACGTTCTGCCCGATTGCCGACTTTGACCTCGTGCGCAGGGCGGCACAGCTTTGCGAAAAAGCGGGCGTAAACTACAAAGTGGGCAACATCTTCTCGTCGGATACGTTCTACGACGACGCAAACAGCGGTATGCAATGGGCAAAAATGGGCGTTCTCGGTGTTGAAATGGAATCCGCCGCGCTCTACTGCAATGCGGCGCGCGCAGGCAAAAAGGCACTGTGCATCTGCACCGTAAGCGACAGTTTCATCTATCCCGAAGAAAACACGACCGCCGAAGAAAGACAAAATTCGTTCACAAAAATGATGGAAATCGCGCTCGAACTTGCATAAAATGCAAGCGTAGGTAAGGTTTTTATAGTGCGAAATCTCAATAAAAAGCGTTGGCTTTTTTCGGAAGCGCAAAAAATAAAGGTTATTGCGCAATATAAAATCTCACAGTGACAATATTCGACAATAAAACAGCAAAGAAATTGTAAGGTGAAAATATGAGTAAAAGAGTTTTTATCATCGTGCTTGACAGTTGCGGTTGTGGCGAAATGCCAGACTCGTATCTTTGGAACGACGAGGGAAGCAACACTCTCGGCGCAATCCGTAAAGACGAGCATTTTCATTGTCCCAATCTCATAAATCTCGGCCTTTTCAACATAGACACTGTCGGTGGCGGCATAGCGAATCCGAAGGGAAGTTACGCTCGCCTCAAAGAAACGTCTATGGGCAAAGACACCACGATAGGACATTGGGAAATAGCAGGCATAATTTCGCCTAAGCCGCTTCCGACCTATCCGAACGGATTCCCCGACGACGTGATAGCGGAATTTGAAAAACGCACGGGCAGAAAAGTGCTTTGCAACAAGCCGTATTCTGGCACGGAAGTCATCAAGGATTACGGCGAAGAACACATCAAAACGGGTGCGCTCATCGTGTACACGTCGGCAGACAGCGTATTTCAAATCGCCGCGCACGAGGAAGTCGTTCCCGTTGCCGAACTCTACAAATACTGCGAAATCGCGCGTGAAATGCTGCAAGGCGAGCATTGCGTGGGCAGAGTTATCGCGCGTCCGTTCACGGGCGAATATCCCTTTACTCGTACGTCAAAAAGACACGACTATTCGCTCGTTCCGCCACATACAACCATGTTGGATTGTTTGAAAGAGGCAGGTCTTGCCACGATATCCGTCGGCAAAATCTACGACATATTCGCAGGCAAGAGCTTGAGCGAATCAAACCGCACCACGAGCAATACGCACGGTATGCAAGTCACTCTCGACATCCAAAAACGAGACTTCGAGGGGCTTTGCTTCGTCAATCTCGTGGACTTCGATATGAAGTACGGTCACCGCAACGACATAGCAGGCTACGCAAACGCTATGAGCGAATTTGACGTGCAACTGGGGCAGTTTTTGCCGAATATGCGCTCGGACGATATATTGATTATCACAGCCGATCACGGTTGCGACCCCTCTACGCCGTCAACCGACCACTCGCGCGAGTACGTCCCGATGATTGTTTGCGGAAAGCACGTCAAAGGGGGCGTAAATCTCGGCACGAGAAGCACTTTTGCAGATATCAGCGCAACCGTTCTCGACTATCTCGGCGTTGACAAAAAGGACACGGCAGGCAACAGCTTCCTTGCCGATGTAACAGAGTAAGAAGGAGGGCTAAATTATGCTTGACTACAAACGACTGATGGAAAAAGCCAACGATATGCGCAAGATGTCGTACGTTCCGTACTCGCATTTCAGAGTGGGGGCGGTTCTCGTCGGAAAAAGCGGAAAGGAATACAAAGGTTGCAACTTCGAAAACGCGGCGTTTTCGCCCACCATTTGCGCAGAGCGCACCGCATTTGCAAAAGCGATAAGCGAGGGCGAAAGAGAGTTTCAGTGCATCGCAATCGTGGGTGGCAGAGAAGGCGAGATTTCGCCTATGTGCACGCCTTGCGGTGTATGCAGACAAGTCATGGCGGAATTTTGCGACGGCAATTTCGAGGTCGTACTCGGCACGCCCGATAAGTTCAAAGTGTTCAAATTCGACGAGGTTATGCCGCTTAGATTTACGGGCGAAGAACTGTAAGAATTAATAATTAATAATGAATAATTAATAATTTTGGGCGGACTTTGTCCGCACCTGAAAAGAAATAATACTATGCTTACACTATGTGCAAAAGTAAAGACGCTCGCATTTGCGAGCGTCTATCTTTAATTCACAAAAATATTAAATAATTATCAATAATGCTTTTGGGGTGAGGGGCAAAGCCCCTCCATCAATTAATAGTTATTAATTTT
>CAVFCJ010000087.1:0-5591 GCA_963620965.1 bacterium | reverse complement strand
CATTAAATTTTTGTGAAAATTTCGCTTGTCGGGCTTTAAAATCAACGTTTTTTTTAAAAATTTTGCAAAAATTCCCATATTTTAGCAATTTGGGTATTGAATTATCGATTCGTTCGATATATAATGTTTTTATCTTAAAAAATAACCTTATAAAAAGGAGATAATTATGAGAAAAGCATTTATTTGTCCCACAAAGTACGTTCAAGGCGAAAACGAATTGTTGAACCTTGGTTATTTTGTAAAAACCTTCGGTAAGAAAGCGCTTCTTATCGCCGATCCGTTTGCTCTCAACCTCGTCAAAGAAAAACTCGAAGCGACTCAAAAGAAATACGGCGTCGAATTCGTTTCCTGCGACCTCTTCAAGGGCGAATGCTCACGCACAGTCGTGAAAGCGTTGCAAGAATTTGCAAAAGCAAACAAGTGCAACTGCACCATCGGTCTTGGCGGCGGCAAAGCAATCGACACTTCAAAGTGTGTTGCGGCAGGCAATCCTCTCATCATCTGCCCCACCATCGCGGCAACGGACGCTCCGACTTCCCACTCTGCAGTTCTTTACACCGACGATCACGAATTTGACGATTACGCATACTTCCGTCAAAGCCCGTCCGTCGTTCTCATCGACCTCAACGTCATCGCAAACGCACCCACTCGCTTCCTCGTAAGCGGTATGGGCGACGCTCTTTCCACCTACTTCGAGGCAAGAGCAAACGTCAACAGCGTATCCAACGTCAACGCAGGTCTTCCCTGCGGCGCAGACAGAAAGAAAGGCACGCTTCTCGGCTACGGCACACACACCGCAGCGGCACTTGCCGAACTTTGCTATCGCAACCTCATCAGCGATGGCGCAAAGGCAAAGGCTGCTTGCGACTGCAACGTCGTAACCCCCGCTTTTGAAAAAATCGTCGAAACCAACATCCTTCTTTCCGGTCTCGGATTCGAGTCGGGCGGTCTTGCCGCTGCGCACGCAATCCACGACGGTTTGACTGCCGTTCACGACATTCACGCTTGCTGCATGCACGGCGAAGTCGTCGCATTCGGCACAATCTGCCAACTCGTGCTTGAAAACAGCCCCGAAGAAGAACTCTACGAAGTGCTCAACTTCTGCGACGAAGTCGGTCTCCCCGTCTGCTTGCACGACCTTATGACGAATCCGCGCACGGGCGAAGTCATCAGAGAAGAACTCACCGAAGAAGAATACAAGATCGTTGCTGCAAAGACTTGCATCCCCGACGAATCCATCCACAATATGCCCTTCCCCGTAACGGAAGATATGGTTATTGCGGCAATCAAAGCGGCAGACAAAATCGGTCACGATTTCAGATACGGCTGCGACTGCGAATGCTGCCACTAATTGAAAAGCGCACACCCTTGCAAACGCAAGGGTGTGTCTTATAAAAAACCGTGCTTAAAGCGCAGAATATGCGGAAGAATATCGATACTTCGCCTAATGCGCATCATGCGTTTGCGTGAATATCATTGTTATATATTAATTTTGCAACAGAAAAGATATTCTTTTGAGTATTCTTCCCTATCGGCGCGGCAAATAAGGAGATTGTTATGAAGAAAATTATGAATACGGCTCAAAGTTTCGTGTACGATATGTGTCACGGACTTGCCGCAGCACATCCCGAACTTGAATTTGTCGAAAAATATAAAGTTGTCAAAAAGAAAGACATCAACGGCGCAAAAGTCAGCCTCATTTCGGGCGGCGGCAGCGGTCACGAACCCGCTCACGCAGGTTTCGTAGGCAAAGGTATGCTCGATGCGGCAGTTTGCGGCGACGTCTTTGCTTCTCCCTCTCAAGTTCAGGTTTACAACGCAATCAAGCAATGCGCAACGGATAAAGGCGTGCTTCTCATCGTCAAAAACTATTCGGGCGATTGTATGAACTTCAACAACGCCATGAGCGACGCTCAAGACGACGGAATCAAAGTGGACGCAGTGTACGTCAACGATGACATCGCAGTCAAAGACTCTCTCTACACCGTCGGTCGCAGAGGCGTTGCGGGCACGGTTCTCGTACACAAATGCGCGGGCGCGGCGGCTGAACAAGGTAAGAGTCTCGAAGAAGTCAAAGCGGTTGCAAACAAAGTTATCGACAACGTTCGTTCTTTCGGTTTCGCATTTACGAGTTGCACCGTTCCGGCGGCAGGTCACCCCACTTTTGAAATCGGCGACGACGAAATGGAATTCGGCGTAGGTATTCACGGCGAACCCGGTCGTTTCCGTGAGAAAATCGACTACTCGACGGGCACGTTCTGCGACGATTTGTCAAGACGTATCCTCACCGACCTCGAAGAGGACCTCAAACTTCAAAAGGGCGAAGAAATCGTGCTTCTCATCAACGGTTTCGGTGGCACACCCCTTCAAGAACTCTATATCCTCAACAATTCCGTAACTAATGCGTTGAACGCAGACGGAATCAAGATTCACCGCACTATCGTCGGCAACTTTATGACGTCCATCGATATGGCTGGCGCGTCTATTTCCGTGTTGAGAGTGGACAACGAGCTCAAAGCGCTCGTAGACTACCCCGTTTGCACGCCCGCACTCACTTGGGGCGCGGCAATGAGCGAACAAGCGGAAGCGGCTCTCGAAGCGGTGCAAGCAATCGGCAGAGCGCTCGGTTACATTCCGCAAGAACACGTCGAAGCAAAAGCAACCAAGAAAGCCGCAAAAGCGGAAGCCGAAGAAGTTGCGGTTTACGAAGTCGAAGGCAAACCCGTTGTCGGTGAAACCATCAATACGGCGGCATTCGTTCAAATCGTAGATAAGATGGCCGACGTCGTCATCGAAAACGAAGTTCCCTTCTGCGAAGCGGACAAAATGGGCGACGGCGACTTCGGTATGTCAATCGCAAAAGGTTTCAGACAACTCAAAGAAGACTGGGCAACCAGAAAGAAAGGCGACATCGGTCAGTTCCTCGTAAGTTGCAGTGAAATCATCAAAGAATACTGCGGCGGCGCATCCGGTCCTATCTGGGGTTCTGCATTCAAATACGCAGGCAAAGCAATGCTCGGCAAGAAAGAAGTCAACCTCACCGACATTGCGCTTCTCTTCACCGAAGCAAATCGCGGCGTGTACGAAACAGGCAAAAAGTCCTTCGGCAAGGGCGCGGAAATCGGCGACAAGACGCTCGTTGACGCTCTCAAACCTTGCGCAATGGCTCTCACCAAAGCGGCGGAAGAAGGCAAGAAATTGCAAGAAGGTCTCAACCTCGGCGCAAAAGCAGCGCACGAAGGCGCAGAAGCAACCAAGACTCATGTTGCAACTCTCGGAAGAGCGGGCACGGTGGGCGAGCGTTCAATCGGTTATCCCGACGCAGGCGCACACGGCCTTGACGTAATCTTCAACGAACTTGCGGCATACATCGCAAAAATGTAAAATCTAAACGCATAAAAGCAAAAATAAAAGCACTCGCCGAGTGCTTTTATTTTTTAATGATATCGCTTTGCGATGATATCACTTTGTGATGATATCGTACATTCTGCACGATAATATCCAAACTCTGTTTGGATTATGGAATATTTGAATTTTCCGCAACCCACACGCAGTGTGGATTCCAACCGAGCATAGTGAGGATATCACCGTTGCGTAGCGACGATATCGCTGCTGACAACTTTCACCAAGTTGTCAGCAATTTTCTCTCTTAAATTGCTTGTTTGTTTTCCTTATTCTCTCGATAAGTTCGAGGTTGTCGTAGTTCTTCGGGGCGCGCCACACCCAGTTGCCTTGCGCAACGGACGGCGTGTTCATTCTTCCTTTCTCGTTGGGAAGCAACAGCCAGTCTTGCAACGGAACGATTGCCAGATTTGCGATTGAGCCGAACGCAAGATTTATCATTGCGTATGTTCTGTTCGCGCCGCCGCAAAGGCGCAGACATTCCTTTTTGAATCGGGCAAGTTGGTCGCATTTGAGATTTTTGCACCACGAATACGTGCAATCGGCGTCGTGCGAGCCGGTGTACACCACGCAGTTGCCGTCCTTGTACATTCTCGGCAGATATTCGTTGTCATCGTTTGAGAACGCAAATTGCAGAACTTTCATTCCGGGATAGCCGCAATACGCAAGCAATTCTCGCACGTCGTCAGTGATGTGGCCCAAGTCCTCCGCAATGATTTTCGCCCCGGGCATACGGCGATTCACTTCGTCAAAAAGTTTTTCGCGAGGACCTACTTCCCACTTGCCGTTTTTTGCGGTTTTTTCGCCGTTTTTGATGACAAAATAACCTGCAAAACCTCTGAAATGGTCAATGCGCAAGATGTCGTACAACTTGAAACTCTGCTTTATGCGTTCAATCCACCACTCGTAGCCATCCTCTTGCATTTTGTCGTAGTCGTAGACAGGATTGCCCCAAAGTTGACCGTCTTCGGCGTATGCGTCGGGCGGACAGCCTGCAACGACGGTGGGATTCAAGTCCTCGTCCAAAAGGAACATGGACGGATTGCACCATACGTCCGCCGAATCGTACGCGACGTAAATGGGCATATCCCCTACGATAGTTATGTCTTTTGAATGGGCGTATTCGCGAACGTCGTTCCATTCGGTGAAGAACTCGAACTGCACGAACTTCCAAAAATCGATATTTCGTGCAAACTCGCTCTTGTGCTTTTTCGCATTGTCGTATATGCGGAACTCGTCGTTCCATTCGTTCCACGCCTTGTAGCCGAACGCTTCTTTGAGCGACATAAAATAGGCATAATCGTCAAGCCACGTTGCGTTTTCGTCGCAAAAACGCTCGAAAATCGAGGTATGCTCGAAGCGCGCGTACGCCTTTTTGAGAAGTTTCGTTTTGTTTTCAAAAAGCCAGCCGTAATCGGTTTTTTCGCAGATATGGCGAGCGGATTTCAATTCGCTCTCGTCGAGCAAACCTTTTTCAAACAGCGTTTGAGGGTTTATATAGTAATGATTGCCCGCAAAGGACGCAGGCGATTGATAGGGACTATCGCCGTATGCGGTGGGATTGAGCGGCAAAATCTGCCAACACTTGGTTTTTGTCGCACTCAAAAAGTCTAAAAAACGCTTGCAAGGCGCGCCGAAAGTGCCTATGCCCCACTCGCTCGGAAGCGAACTTACCGCCATAAGCATTCCGCTTTTACGTTTGAAACCGAAACTGTCAGTCATTGTGCAAAATGTTGCGCTCGCAATGTATTTTTTCGTGTCGCGTGCGCAAAAACAATATAATTAATATACCACACTCGGCGTTTCGATTCAATAGCAAGAATCCTCAAATCAAATAATTTTTCATAAGGCAGGATAGAATTTGCAAAAACTGCAATACGTTTGCAATCTCGGCGCGCGATTTTCCCCTGCAAATCGAATCCGCAATTACGCTCGCAAGCACGTTTTGCGACAAAGGATCGCTCGGAACGTAAGAAAACGTCGCCGTCATGCCGTCCGATTGAATGTTGCCGCCATTTATTCTCTCGCTCATAATGACAATATATGTGTTTGAAAAAAATGTTGTCGTTTAACAAAATTTAGGTGTAAAACTTCTTGACAACGCCCGACTTTTAATCATATAATAGGCAATGTTAAGCGGTCATGGCGGAATAGGCAGACGCGTACGTTTGAGGGGCGTATGGTTACAC
>CAVFCJ010000086.1:0-5606 GCA_963620965.1 bacterium | reverse complement strand
TCGTATGAACTGTTTTTTATTTTTGCAGGTGTTGCACTTGAAAGTATAATTCACCGACAATAAAAAGACAGCGCATCAATCGATGCGCTGTCTGAAAAATCGTGCTTGTTTTTCACATGTGTGTAGTTTTGTCCTCGCCGATTCCTATCATTCCGTCAACAACGTATTTCTTGCCGTCGGTGTCGGTGACATAGCCGCTTATCCTGCCGTAGGGAAGAGCATAGTAGCAAAGCAAGGGTATGGGCATATAGAACACTTGATTGATTTCAAAGCGGATGTCCACAAGTCCTTTGCCCGCTTCGTCCTTGACGTACCATACTTTCGCTTTCTTCTTGCCCTTTTCGTGCGTGAATACGACGGGCGGCATCGGGAAGGATTTGTCGTCAACCCAAATGACGTTTTCGTTGTACTGATGTTGGTCGACGGATTGATTGCGAGTGAGGTTGAAGGCAAAGTATTTCTTTTCGCCGTCCATAGCGATTTGACCCATAGTGGTGAGCCAGTCGTAGTGAGCGTTGAAAGGATAGTAGCCCTTATGGTCGTCGATGATGCCCACCGAGCGCTCGTTGGCGGTGTACACCTTGCCGTTGAGGGTGATCGTGCCGCTTGCTTTGAAGAAGTCCTTTTCGCTGTACAAAGCGTTTTTGAAAGAGCCGTCCTTGTTTCTTGCAAGGGGCATAACGCCGTTTGCAAGAGGAGATATGCGCTCAAATCCGATGTCTATGGTAAACTCGCCGCTTTTGCCTTTGGTGAATCCTTTTGCGTGCGCTTTGCCGTTGAGAAAATCGTTTTCGATTTTATACTCGCTGTTTTTGGTCCTGCAGTAGCAGTAGTCGTCCACAAGTTGAGATGCGACGCGCGCTTTTCTCTTTGGCACGAGGTTGCGCCAACTGTAAATTTTGTTTTCCTTTTTGTCGTACCAAACGAAGATGGAAAAGCCCATCGGACCCGTTTTGTACACTGCGCTGATGAGCGCGCCCTCGTCCATATGAACTTCAAACGCTTCCCATTCCACAAGTCTTGACGGCTTCATAAAGTCGGGCATATTCTTGCCGCACGGCTTTTCTGCGTCCAAAAGATTGAGATTTTTGAAAGGCGCGTCAAATGTGCCGAAATGCACTTTGCCGTTTTCCACGATAGAGTCGGGCGTGGGTGCGGGCATACGCGTCGAACTGATGTAATCGGGTATATTGCTCATATATTTTCCCCCTTTTGTATTCTATTCAAATTGTAACACAAATGTTTGATATGTGCAATATGCCCGCGATTTTTTTGCACAAACGTTTGATATTTCTTTGTTGCGCGACATATTCGGACAAAATCGGCGCAATTTCGCACTTTACAATCAAAAGCCGGTTGCAACTTGAAAACATATTCACAAATACGTTTGCGATTTGCAAATCGCTTGCAAAACTTTTTTCGGGTGCATTTGTCCGCATCTCTTTCAATTTGGGTATGGACATTTTGCCGTTTTTCAAATAAAATGGAATTATAAATTCCATATATTAACGCTTTGTTGGCACATTGTCCGCATGCGTTTTGTCAAAGAGGACAAAATGAGTTTAATTTCCAAAATATTCAATCTGTTTTCACCCACCGCTCAAAAGACCGGCGACAATCGGGACAACAAAATGGCGGTCACGTCAAAACGTATGAGGGATACCGCTTGCGCGCTTGCCGCAGAGGGTATCGTCCTTTTGAAAAATAACGGCGTTTTGCCCGTAAAGAGCGGAGATAACGTCGCGGTGTTCGGGCGCACGCAAATCAACTGGTTTTGTGTGGGCTACGGATCGGGCGGCGACGTGAAAGCACCCTACAAAACTACGTTTGCCGACGCGCTCAAAAATCAAAACGACATCAACATCAATGCCGACGTTATGGCGGCGTACGACGAGTGGTGCGCAAAACACGTTCCCGACGAGGGATTCTGGGGACATTGGCCCTTTCGATTTGAGGAAATGCCACTCGACATAAACTTTGTCGAAAAAGCGAGAGAAAAGTCGAACGTCGCGTTTGTCGTCATAGGTAGGGCGGCAGGCGAGGATAGAGAACAAAAACTCAAAAAAGGCAGTTTTTTCCTTGCAGACGACGAACTCAAAATGCTGGACAAGGTGTGCTCGGTCTTTGAAAAAGTCGTGCTTATTCTCGACACGGGCAACGTCATAGACTTTGCTCAAATCGATGAGTACGGCGACAAAATCTCGGCAATCGTGCTCGCATGGCAAGGCGGTATGGAAAGCGGTCGCGCTCTTTGCAACGTGCTTTCGGGCAAGGTCAATCCGTCGGGAAGACTCACAGACACGATTGCGGTCGATTACGATTTGTATCCCTCGCAACAATTCGGATTTAAGGACTACAACGTATATCAGGAAGACGTGTTTGTCGGCTATCGCTATTTTGAAACCTTTGCAAAGGAAGAAGTGCTTTATCCGTTCGGCTTCGGACTTTCCTACACGACGTTCGCCGTTACAGGCAGCGTAGAAAAGACGGAAAGCGGCGCAAGAGTGACTGCAAAAGTCAAAAACACGGGCGCTCGTAAGGGCAAAACCGTCGTGCAAATTTACGTCAAAAAGGCGGACGGTATGCTTGTAAAACCTGCTCGCGAACTTGTTGCATGCGCAAAAACTACCGAACTCGAAAGCGGTGCGGAAGAAGAATTTTCTTTCGATGTAAGCGAGTACGCTCTTTCGAGTTACGACGAGGAAGGCGCGACGGGCTACAAGGCGTGCTGGGTTCTCGAATACGGCGATTACGAGTTTTTCGCAGGCGAAAACGTGAGGGAAGCAACGAGCGTGGGAATCGTTCGTTTCGACAAAAAAATCACAAGCGAGTGCCACACGGCTTGCTCGCCGCAAAAGGATTTGTCCGTGCTGTTGAGGTACGATTCGGCAAACTCGCTTTGCGCCGATTTGTCACAGTTTTCGGGCAAAGAAACCTTTGCCGAATTCAAACAAAAGATGGACAGGCTCACCGACGACGAAGCCGAGCGACTTATGCACAACCTCGAATATACCCTTGAAAATTACGGCTGGAAAAACCGTGTCGTAAAGGCGCAAAGCGGCTATCTCAAAGAATGTATCGAGCAGAATATGCCGACCGAAATTGCGCAAAATAAGGACTTAAACGTATCGTTTGACGATGTTAAACACGGAGTTGCTTCACTTGACGAGTTTATATCCACGCTCTCGGACGAGGAACTCGAAACACTTTGCCACGGCGATTTGCGTATGAACAGTCCTTTGGGCGCAAGGGGCAACGCAGGCGTTTTCGGCGGTATAAGCGAGAGTTTGAGGGAAAAGGGAGTGCCTACCGCAACCACAACGGACGGACCGAGCGGAATACGGCTTGTTGAGAAGGCGAGTTTGCTTCCGTGCGGGACTTGCATCGCTTCTGCGTGGAACGAGCAACTTGCAAAAGAACTCTACGAGTGCGTGGGCGACGAGATGTCGGAAAAGGGTTCGGACGTGCTTTTGGCACCCGGAATGAACATACACCGCAACGTGCTTTGTGGACGAAACTTCGAGTACTTTTCAGAAGATCCGTATCTTACGGGCAAGATCGCAAGCGCAATCGTCAGGGGCATACAGTCACGCGACGTGGGTAGTTGCGTAAAGCACTTTGCTTGCAACAATCAGGAAAGATTCAGATACGTCAACGACAGCCGTTTGAGCGAGCGCGCCTTGAGAGAAATCTATCTCAAGGGTTTCGAAATCACCATAAAAGAGGGCAATCCCCTTGCGGTTATGACCTCGTACAACAAAATAAACGGCGTGTATTCCTACCACAACTACGACCTTTGCACAACCATACTTCGCAAAGAGTGGGGCTATCAAAATCTCGTCATGACGGATTGGTGGACGAAAAAAGGCAAAAACCCCGACTTCAAAGGCGTTGACGACAACGCGTACAGAGTGCGCGCACAGGTTGACGTGCTTATGCCCGGCGGCTCGCGAGTTTTGGGTAAATACGACGGTTCGACTCTCAAATCTTTGAAAAAAGGCGGAATTACGCGCGCCGAACTTCAACGCACCGCCAAAAACGTCTTGTCTTTCCTTCTGAAACTGAAAAAGGATTGAATAAAAAGAAAATAACTGCGTGCGTATGCGCGCATACGAATTAAGGAATATAAGGGAAATTATGAGAAATTTCAAAAAAATATTCGCTTTGACACTTGCACTGGTTATGATTGCGGCGGCATGCGTGCTTACCGTGGCTTGCAACGACAAGGACGGCGACAACGTCGTATCGTTCGTCAAAGCGGGCAAGAGCGACGACGGCTACGCAACCGTGTATATCGACGGCGACAAAGATATGCGGATTATGGTTTTGTCCGACCCGCAGGTGGACGTATACGAAAAGTACAAAGTCGTGGGCAGTCCCGGTAATGACAAAACGTATGCGTTTATTGAGGATTTCGTCAAAACGACTAATCCCGATTTGGTGATAATCAACGGCGACCTCGTGATGAACGATATGCCGTTCAAGTCCTCTACGCCGTACTTCGACCGTTACGGCGAGATATTCGAGAGGCTCGAAACGCCGTGGACGTTTACGTTCGGCAATCACGATTGCGATTTGAAATGGACTTTTTCGTCGGCGGAAGTCGACACGGACGACAGACAATGCTCGAAGGCAAAACTCATCGAGTATATGTCGCAAAAGTACGAGCACTGCCTCATGAATTCGGACGAAAAGTGCCTTGACGGCGACGGCAATCACTTTGTGAATATCCGCAAGCGTTCGGGCGAACTCGTATACACGCTCTGCCTTTTGGATTGCACCTTTGACGAAAACAAGGTTTACAACTACGTTCCCACCGCAAATCAAGTGGAGTGGTATCGCGATACGGTAAACTCGATTTCGGACAGAGAACTCGGCGAAAACAGGGGCGAAAACGTCGTGAAAAGTATGATATTCAATCACGTCGGAATTCCAGAATTCAAGGAAGCGTGGGACAAGGCGTGGAACAACGGCAATCCTACGTCGGATTATTTCTACGGTTATTATTTTGAGGGCAACTATTCCAAAAAATATGCGGATATGCCGCAAAACGAGCGCATTTTCACGGTGGCAAAGGAACTCGGAAGCACGAGCGCGATATTTATGTGTCACCACCACGACAATGACTTTTCCGTCAACTACGAGGGCATACGCTTGACGTTCGGACAACACTCGGGTTATTCGCACAACTATCGCACCACCCACGACGAACACGGCAACACTTCGACCGATTATAAAGGCTGGGAAGGCGTGAGTTTCGAAAGAATCGACGACTACGGCGACCAACGCGGCGGCACGCTCGTCACAATAACGAAAGACGGAGAATTTACCGTGACGCCGACCTACGCAAAAGACGTGCTTTCAAACTATAAGAGCGACTATTACATCGACTACGACTCAGTTGCGAGCGCTCTCGAATCCAACCAGAATTTCGAGAACGGACAAGGCAAAATAACGCGCGGAACTTCCAGAAAATGGAAGATATAATCATAGTGTTTACTTGCAAAATTCAATAAACGATACATAAGGCGAAAAGTGTCGGTTTTAATTGATAAAAATTTATTGATATGTAACTAAAACGCTTGACAGCATATACTTCTTTGGAT
>CAVFCJ010000085.1:0-5826 GCA_963620965.1 bacterium | reverse complement strand
ACTAGCGATTGCTACGAAGTCAATCGCGTCAGTGTTGCCCCACGCGGAGCGGACGCCGTGGGTTCCCTCAAAGAATGCAGAGGGGGAACGGCGGTATGGGCGCGACGCGTTAAACAACACATCCGGTGAATGTGTTGTAGCCAAAGCGAACGAGGCGGATTGCCTCGCAAACGCCGAAGTCCAAACACGTGAGGAAGGGGGGAAATTTTAGTTTAGTTTTTACACTCGAATCTAAAATCAAAAAGCACGGCATCGCCGTGCTTTTTCGTCAGAAAGGTTTTGAAAAACGATGAATGGTTTTTGTTTTCGATATATATACAATCGAAGCGCTTGTTTTATTGGACAAAAACAGAAAATTTTTTATTTTTTATCATTTCTTTATGTATCTGAACACGAATACGCCGCCGTGCTTGACATTTATGTGAATTTTTCCGCCGAGCGATACGTTGCTTAGACCTCGCGAGTCGCAAGAAGTGAGGATAAGTTCGTCAAGAGGGTATTCGAGGTTCTTCGAGTCGCTCACAAGCGCGTTTTCGCCGTAGGGAAGTATGGATATGGTTTCGCCCTTTTGCGTTGACATATCGAACTCGCCCTCGACGTAGTAGATGTCCAAGCCGTCTTCTTCGGCTTTCGTGCTCATACCGAGCGAGTGAGCAAGGCGCATAATGGCAAGGTTGCAAAGGACGTGGTCGACTCTGCCGCCCGTTATGCCGTAAAACACGAGCGAGTCGGCGTTGTATACCTCTTTTGCATAGTATACGGCAAGTTCGCCGTCGCTTGCGTCCTTGTGCGGATTATGCTCGACGAGGGGAATGTCGACACCTTCGGGTTTTTCGAGCGAATCGAAATCGCCGAGTATGACATCGGGCGTCACCGTGCATACGTTGAAACCGCCGTCGCAGCATACGACTTTGTCGCCTTTGATTTTGCGCTTTATTTCGCTTCCGCAATTTAGAACGATTGATACTTGCATAAAAACAGTGTAGCACTGCGCAACGTTTTTTGCAATTTTTATCGCGGTATTTTTCAAAACTACTATTGAAAAAGTGTGTTTTATTGTGTATAATGTGCTTAATAAAACCTTATTTTTGAGGAAACCGCATATGAGAGAGTTCAAACTCAAAAGTTTTGACAACACCGAGATTTATTGCAGACTTTGGAACGACGTTGAAAATCCCAAAGGTGTCATTCAACTCGTGCACGGTATGAGCGAGTACGCAGGTCGTTACGACGAATTTGCACGCTACCTCAACAAGAGAGGTTACATAGTGTTCGGCGACGACCACCGTGCGCACGGACTCACCGAAACCGACCAAAATCGCGGCAAGCACACCGGCAATATATTCAAAAAGACACTTAACGACGAGTTGTTCTTCCGCGAGTGGCTCAAATCGCAATACGATTTGCCCGTGTTCCTTATGGGGCACAGTTACGGAAGTTTCCTCTCGCAAGCGTTTGCGCAAGAGGGTACGGACGTAAAGGCAATCGCGCTCATCGGCTCTGGACATATGAGAGATTTGTTCAATCTTGGCAAAATCGCAGTCGCGCCCATATTCCTTGTTGCGAGAAACTGGCGTCCGCGCATCGTCAATTGGGTGAGCGACAACTTCCAGAAATTCAAAGGCGACGAGGGCAAATTGCAGTGGACAAACAGCGTTCGCGCAAGACGCGAGGACGTGCTTGCCGACCCACTCGCACATCAAAATATGTCCGTCGGTTTCGACTTCTATATGATGAAGGAAACTTCCAAACTGTACAGCAAAAAGGCGCAGGCAAAACTCAATCCCGCAACCGCTATAGGCATCTTCTCGGGCGATGCGGACTCTGTAGGACAAATGGGCAAGGGCGTCAAAAAACTCGACAAGATGTATAGACAAAACGGAATCAAAACCGAATTGCACCTCTACCACGGAGCAAGACACGAAGTGTTTTACGATTGGTGCGGCGAGCAAATGCAAAAAGACGTTGCGGACTTCTTTGACAAATTTATCATCTACGAGCAAACCAGCATAGACGATTTGTGCAAATAAACATATATAGCAAGGGTCCCGCTTTTTGAGGCGGACTTTTGTTTTTTGAGGAATAAGATGAAAGTTTCGATACCTTCGGGTTTTAAGATAGGACACTACGACGACGACTTCACGGGCGTGAGTGTCATCCTTGCACCGGACGGTGCAGTAGGCGGAGTGGATTGCAGAGGCGGCGCACCCGGCACGAGAGAAACTGACCTTTTGCACAACGAAAAAATGATGCAAAAGATAAACGCAGTGGTGTTGTCGGGCGGCTCGGCATACGGGCTTGCCTCAACCGTCGGCGTTATGGAATATCTCAAAGAGCAGGGCAAAGGCTATCGCACTATGGGCAAGATTATACCCATCGTATGTGGCGCGGTTTTGTACGACCTCAATCAAAAGGAATATCACTATCCGACGGCAGAATACGGACTTAAAGCGTGCCAAAACGCTGCTAAAACTCTCGATTTCGGCAATATTGGCGCAGGAAAGGGCGCAACCGTCGGCAAAATAAGAGGCTTGAAAAACGCTTGCAAAAGCGGCATAGGTGCGGCAACCGTCAATGTGATCGGCGTAACGGTGACGGCAATCGTCGCAGTCAACGCAATGGGTGACGTGGTTGACGAAACGGGCAAAATCATCGCAGGCGCAAAGGGGCGTAAGGGCGAGTTTATCGACACCGAAAAGTGCCTTGCAAGCGGCGACGCAATGAAACTTTTGCTTGGAACAAACACCACGATAGGTTGCATAATCACCGACGCAAAACTTTCAAAAGTCGAGGCAAACTCGATTGCGAGCATATCTCACAACGGGCTTGCAAGGGCAATTCGCCCGGTGCATACGATGTACGACGGCGATACGATGTTTTGCATGGCAAGCGGCAAACGCTCCGTCGTGAATCTTGCGATAATCCAATCTGCCGCGGTCGAAGCGACAAGACAAGCGATTGTCAACGCCGTGAGTGAAACCGCAAACTATGATATAATCTTCGACCAAGACGAGCCGGACAACCAACAACTCTAATCGAGGGCGGGACAATGCCGTTGGCACAGTGAAATGCACGCAAGCGTGCGTGAAATTGCGCAAAAATCATCGCATAGGCAACGGCAACACGCATTTTTGCGTATCGCCGAGAGCCTTGCTCGATTTATTGCGCAACTACCGCGCAGAGAATCTTTGCTATCAAAATAAGACGGATAAACAATCAAGCCGCAGTTTCGCAAGATTATCTGCTTGGTGAAGCGCACTTCGTGCGCAGTTGAGCGGAAGATTTGGATATTCAATATGTCATTCTGAGGGAACGAAGTGACCGTGAGAATCAATCGTAGCGAAATGCGGCTGTCGCCTTGATTGCCACGTTGCAACGATATTGCTCCTCTGAATGACAAGCGGAAAATAAAAATTCAAATATTCCTCAACCCAAACTAAGTTTGGATATCATCGTGCAGAGTTGCACGATATCATCACAACGTGATATCATCGCCATAGGCGATATCATTTAGGTGAGAAAGGGGGAAGCTTCAAATAAAATACATCGAGGACACCTGCACCCGAATGAATATTCAAAGTAAGGCTAAGTAATTTATGAACATCAGCATAATGCTCAAACCGGCGTCGTCAAATTGCAATTTGCGATGCAAATATTGTTTCTACAACTCGCTCTCAAGCCAGCGCGAGATGCCTTCGCACGGCCTTATGAGCGAGCAAACCTTGCGCGCAACACTCAAAAAGGCGTTCGATTTTGCAGGAAACGATAGGGTTGTGCTGTCTTTTCAAGGCGGAGAGCCGCTGCTTGTAGGCAAGGACTTTTTCAGAAAACTGCACGAGATTATACGTGAACTTAACGTCAATCACGCGCCCGTCAGCATAGGCATTCAAACCAACGGCACGCTAATCGACGACGAGTGGTGTGCAATTTTCAAACGAGGCGGTTATCTTGTCGGATTGAGCCTCGACGGCGACGAACTTGCCGACTCTCTGCGCATTGACGCAAACGGCAATCAAACGTTCCCACGCGTTCTCGAAAGCGCGAAACTTATGCAAAAATACGGAGTGGATTTCAACATTCTCACCGTGCTTACAAAGCAAGTTGCAAACAGAATTGTGCCGATATACAACTTTTTCAAAAAGCAAAAATTCAAGCACTTGCAGTTTATCCCGATGTTGAAGCCGTTGCGCCTCGACGAGTCGGGAAAACCCTCGTGTGCAAAAACCTACGGCGAGCCGTTCCCGAGCAAGGACGAAAACTACGTTATGTCGGGTGAGGACTACTACGAGTTTTTGCAAAAATGTTTCTCGCTTTATCTCAAAGACTGTATGGACGGCAAGTATACTTCCGTAAGGCAGTTCGACAATTTCGTGCGGCTTGCTCATTTTCAAAACTGCGAGCAATGCGGAATGGAAGGGCATTGTTGCCATCAATTCGTCATCGAGGGTGACGGCGAAGTGTATCCTTGCGACTTCTATTGCCTCGATTGCTACGATATGGGCAACATCAACGACACGGACTTCTTTGCTTTGTCCAAGCACCCCATAGCCGTCGAGTTTATCAAAGAAAGTATGGCGGTTGAGGAAAAGTGCAAGGATTGCAAATACTTTGCACTGTGCAAAAACGGTTGCAAACGCGAGCGTATCGACATCGACAAATGCGAAGCGTACAAAAAGTTTTTCGCCTATGCCTTGCCGCACTTGCAACGCATAAGTTAAAACGGAAAAGAGAGCATAGTTTTTTGGACAAAAAACCGTAAAACCGCAAAAAATCAATAAAAAAATCAAAATAAAAACGATATAAAACAAAAAATACGCTCGGTTGTCGAGCGTATTTCCGTTGTAACGATATGAATTTTTGTAGTATCGGTTTTTACAATTCGGTTTTTACAATGCCGATTATTCTTCGTCGGAGGCGACTTCTTCCATTGTGGAGTCGGTTGCGTTTTGGCAATCCGTGCAGTCACAGCAAGCGCATTGTCCTTCGGTGCAAGCGGTTTCTTGGGCGGAGGTGTTTTTCTTCTCGCCCCAGTTGCGCATGACGAGGAATTTGTTGCCGAGAAAACTGATGATGAGTGCGGCGATGCCGGCGACCGCTTGTCCTGCGAGGTTGAAGAGCAGTGCGAGGAATCCGTCAGCATCGGGTTTTGCATTCCAGCATGCAGATGTGATTGCGCCGCCCAAAAGGGTTTGCATAAAGATGATGAACACGGCAAGGATGATGTACATGATGCCCGAAATCACGATGTTGTTGGTGCAGTTGAAGGTCTTTTTGCGGTTAAGCACGAACGTGAGCACTTGTCCGACAACCGATCCTACCAAGAAGCCTATGAATTCTGCCGTCGTATCATAGCCGAAAATCGCAAACGACGATACGGGAATGCCGACAAACGGAGCGGCAAGCGTGCCGCCTGCAAGACGCAGAAGCGAGAGCAGATAAGTGATGATCATTTGCGAGCCGCCGCAGATGAAACTGAAAAGAGTGAATACGACCATTTGACGCACGTCTTCGTTTGATTTGATTTTGTCAACGAGTTTTTGAAGCCATGCGGGAAGTTTTATTTTTTTCTTCGTCGTTGTTTCGGTTGTGACGTTTTGATTTTCAACGCTTTCGTTGGTTGCGTCGGTTTTGATTTCGTCCATAATTTTCCGTCCTTTTGTTAAGATTTTTATATCTTTAACAAACTGTATTATATATAAATATACGAGGTTTGTCAACGACTTGTTTTTTCAAGTGTACAGAGGCAAAAATCGGCGGTCAGCGAGAGGGCGTTTTTTTGCTTTACGAACTCGACTTTGTCTTTTGGCGCACGGTAGACGTATGGTG
>CAVFCJ010000084.1:0-5920 GCA_963620965.1 bacterium | reverse complement strand
CGTTCCCCCTCTGCATAAATTTGAGGGAACCCACGACGTCCGCTCCGCGTGGGGCAACACTCGGCACTCGCATAGATAGGGACATTTCTCTCATTATGCCACTGCGCTTTGTGCGCCAGCTTCGCACCCAAACGGCGCAGTCGCTTGTACTGTCCGTCAAGCTCGGCGCTCGCTTTTCTCGCCGCCTTGCGGCTCGTGTTCCATCTCGCAAAAAGCAACCTCTGTACTAAAATTATGCCAAACAGATAGATAACAAGAAAGGCACGCCCTGAATCAAAACCCAGTGTACATAGGCGTACACGATTTTGAGGCGGGGCGTGCCTGACGCAGTTAGGTGCTGTTTGGCATAATTTTAATCGGGGAATCGAGTGCGAGCCGCATACGACGTATGCAACAACTCGTGCGCTAAATGGCTGTTCGGTTCGCCCAAGAACTCGTCGTAAAGTTTCTTGATTTGTTCATTGCGGTGAGATACGCGGATTTCTTTGCTCTCGTCCTCTTGATAGAGTGCAGAAGCACGTTTATCGCGGAAGGTGTCGAGAATGTCGTCGTCCTCGTTGGGAAGGAAGCAAGTTTTGACAAACGGTTGTCCGCCGCCTGCAACGCAACCGCCGGGGCAGCCCATAATCTCGATAAAGTGATATGGACTCTTGCCTTCTCTGATTTGGTCGAGCAAGACTTTTGCGTTCTTCATACCCGAAGCGACCGCAACTTTGACGTCCATACCGCCGAGATTGTAGGTGGCTTCCTTGATACCTTGCATACCGCGCACGTCTTGAAGTTCGACATGTTCGAGTTCTTTGCCGTCAAGCACGAATGCGGCGGTTCGCAAAGCCGCTTCCATAACGCCGCCGGTTGCGCCGAAAATGACGCCTGCGCCTGTGTATTCGCCGACGATATCGTTGTCGAATTGCTCGTCGGGAAGTTTGGTAAAGCGGATACCTGCGCGCTTGATGAGTTTTGCAAGTTCTCTCGTGGTGAGAACTGCGTCAACGTCTTTGAGTCCGTTGACCATAAGTTGTTTTCTTTCCTTTTCAAACTTCTTTGCCGTGCAAGGCATAACGGACACTACGAACATATCTTCGGGTTTGATTCCGTTTTGTTCCGCATAATAGGTTTTGAGGATTGCGCCGAACATTTCGTGAGGCGATTTGCAAGAGGACAGATGTCCGAGCAAATCCCCGTAGTAATATTCCGCATAGTTGATCCAACCCGGGGAGCAAGACGTGATCATCGGAAGCGTACCGCCCTCTTTCACGCGAGTGAGAAGTTCGGTTGCTTCTTCCATAATGGTGAGGTCTGCGCCGAAGTTGGTGTCGAACACCTTTTTAAATCCGAGTCTGCGCAAAGCCGCGACCATTTTGCCCGTGACGAGAGTGCCGATGGGCATATCGAATTCCTCGCCGAGAGCGGCGCGAACTGCGGGTGCGGTTTGAACGACGACGTATTTGCCTTGTCTGAACGCCTCGTCAACCTTGTCTATTTCGCTCATTTCCATAAGCGCACCCGTGGGGCAAACGCTTACGCATTGACCGCAAAGAATACACGGCGAGTCGGCAAAACTTCTGTTTTGCGCGGGGGCGACGATGGTTTTGAAACCTCTCTTTTCAAATCCGAGAACGGAAAGTCCGTGCGCGTTTTTGCATCTTTCGATACATCTGCCGCAAAGCACGCATTTTGAGGTGTCTCTCTTGATTGACGGCGTAACGGAGTCAACGGTTACGGGCGTTTGTTCGCCCTCGTAAAGTCCTTCCCTTGCGCCGGTGAGAATTGCGACGTGCAAAAGTTCGCACTTACCGTTTTTGTCGCACTCTTGGCAGTTTCTATTGTGGTTTGAAAGCAAGAGTTCGACGGACGATCTTCTTGCCTGCACCGCTTTGGGAGAAGAAATGGTGATTTCCATACCCTCTGCGACGGGATAAACGCAAGACGCAACAAGACCTCTCGCGCCTGTTGCTTCGACAAGACATACGCGGCAAGAGCCTTGCGAGCATTCGCCGTGATTGTATGCGCAAAGGGACGGGATTTCGTATCCGCAAGCCTTTGCGGCTTCGAGTATAGTCAAACCCTGTTCGACTTGATAAGGTACGCCTTCGATTTTTATATTAAGTTTCGCCATAACACACCCTCCTTATTTCTTCTCGATTGCTTTGAGCCTGCAAGCGGACATACACATACCGCACTTGATGCACTTCTCTTTGTCGATTTCTCTCGACGCGAGTTTGTGACCGGGCGCGATATAGTTGGTGGCGTGGATTGCAGCCACGGGACAATTTCTCTCGCACAGTCCGCAACCTACGCACTTGTCGGCGATGACTTCGTAGTTCATGAGGCTCTTGCAAACGTGTGCGGGGCATTTTTTGTCCACGATGTGCGCGATATATTCGTCCTTGAAGTGCGCGAGCGTGGAAAGAATGGGGTTGGGCGCGGTTTGACCGAGCGCGCAAAGAGAGTCGTTTTTGATGTTGGAAGCAAGGTCCATAAGTTTATCGAGATCTTCCATAGTCGCCTTGCCTTTGGTAATTTTGGTGAGCAATTCGAGCATTCTCTTCGTGCCGATACGGCAGGGAGAGCATTTTCCGCAAGACTCGTCGCAAATAAATTCCATATAGAACTTTGCAACGTCGACCATGCAGTTGTCTTCGTCCATAACGATTGCGCCGCCACTGCCCATCATAGAGCCTTTTGCGACGAGGTTGTCAAAGTCGATGAGAGCGTCGAGATCGTCTGCGGTAAGACATCCGCCCGACGGACCGCCCGTTTGAATTGCTTTGAATTTCTTACCGCCCGGGATACCGCCGCCGATGTCGTAAATGAGTTCTCTCAAAGTCGTGCCCATAGGCACTTCGACAAGTCCGACGTTGTTCACTTTTCCGCCGAGAGCGAAAACTTTCGTACCTTTGGATTTTTCGGTACCGAAGCAGGTGAACTTTTCATAGCCTTCTCTCATTATGTAAGGAACGCACGCAAGGGTTTCGACATTGTTGACGATTGTCGGCGAGTCCCAAAGGCCTTTGACCGCAGGGAACGGCGGACGAGGACGCGGCATACCTCTCTTGCCCTCTATCGAGTTGAGAAGCGCGGTTTCTTCACCGCATACGAACGCGCCTGCGCCCAGACGGATATGCACTTTGAACGAGAAGTTCGTGCCGAGAATGTTATCTCCCAAAAGACCGAGTTCTTCCGCTTGCTTGATTGCTATGCGAAGTC
The DNA here is from genome assembly GCA_963620965.1 of bacterium. Classification (GTDB taxonomy): domain Bacteria; phylum Bacillota; class Clostridia; order Christensenellales; family CAG-917; genus CAG-475. The sequence goes on along the minus strand of CAVFCJ010000084.1, from coordinate 2,710 downwards.
TGTTGACTGCGATGGGGTATTCTGCGCGGACGTAGAAATAACCGTTTTGCGCGCCGATTGCGTAACCTGCAATCATCATACCTTCGATGACGGCAAGGGGGTTACCTTCGAGAATGGAACGATCCATAAACGCACCGGGGTCGCCTTCGTCGCCGTTGCAAACGACGTACTTTGCGCCTTCGGGTTGAGCGTATGCAAATTGCCACTTTCTGCCCGTGGGGAATCCGCCGCCGCCGCGTCCGCGAAGACCGGAAGCCAAAATCTCGTTGATGACTTCTTGTCTGTCCATTTGGAGCGCTCTTTCAAGTCCTTTGAACGCGCCGGCGCCGAGTGCTTCCTCGATTTTTTCGGGATTGATGCTTCCACAGCCGTGCAACGCGATACGAACTTGCTTTTTGTAGAATGTGATGTCGTCTTGTTTGGATATTTTTTCTTTGGTGACGGGGTCGATATAAAGAAGTCTGTCGACGACTTCACCGTTTTCAAGGTCTTTTTCGACGATTTCTCTCACGTCGTCGATTTTGACCATTCTATAAAGAGTATCTTCCGGATAAATTTTGACGAAAGGTCCTTGCGAGCAGAAACCGAAGCAACCCACTTGGTTGACGGTCACCTTGTCTTGCAAGCCTTTTTCGTTGATAAGTTTTACAAATTCTTCTTTGATTTCGGCAGAGTGAGAGGACAAACAACCCGTACCCCCGCACAAAACGATGTGACGTTTGCCGTCGCTACCCGTAAACTTCGCATCGAGACAAGAAGAACAATCTTGACAAGTTTTGTCCAAATCAGCAAAATTTTTAATCATAACTCAGTCCTCCTTCGCTCTGTATTCCGCAATGATTGCAGGGACGGCGTTCACGGAAACTTTGGGATAAACCTGTCCGTTGATAGAAACCGCAGGAGCGATTCCGCACGCGCCTATGCAACGCAAAGCGTCGATGGTGAACAAACCGTCTTTGGTGGTTTCTCCCGGTTTGATGCCGAGGATTTCGCTGAATTTGTCGATAACTTGTTGAGCACCCTTAACATAGCAAGCCGTACCCAAACAACAACCGATGACGTATTTTCCCTTCGGTGTTAAGGAAAAGAAGGAATAAAACGTCACCACGCCGTAGATTTCGGCAACGGAAATGCCCGTCCTCTCCGAAACGATTTCCTGTACTTCGAGAGGAATATAGCCGTATTCCTTTTGAATGTCGCTCAAAATCATCATAAGAGGCGTATTTTCGTCGACGTATCTGTCGCAAATCGCATTGATTTGCGCGACCGCCGCTTCGCTTAAATGAGCCATTGTCAGCCCTCCTTTGTAGTTGAATAATGATAACCTTGTAAAGTTTAACACAAAAAGAAAATTATCGCAATAGATAATTTATTATTTATATCAAATTATCGAATGTATTGTAATGTTTTATCTATATATGTCTAAAAAGGTGAAAAAAATATAAATGGTAAATTTTTGATTTTGATAAGGGTTAAAAGAAGTTTGAGATTAAAGTGGAACATTTTATTGGTTTTATAAGTTTTTTGCAAGCTCAAATGCGGCAAATAAGTTTGTCGTAGTCGCAAATACTGTGAATAAGTCGCCAAATCGATGTATAACAAGAAAGAGACACTCGAACCGGCAACCCTAATTTTTTGGAACTCAAATACGGCGAATAAGTTTGATATTTGGATGTAGAGCGCGAAAAAGCCCATCGGATAGCAACCCTAATTTACTAATGCGTAAATGAGTTGATAGCCGATGGGCTTTGACAATGCTATACGCCAAATAGCAACTTATTCGCCGTATTTGATGGGCATACGGGTCTTGTGCACAGACCGAGCCCTCGCCCTCTCTATCTTAGCTTTCACGTCTTCCGGAATCTGCTCGCCACGCAGATATTTATCGACGTCGGCGTACTTGATGCCGAGTTCGGCCTCGTCGGTCTGACCTTGATAAAGTCCTGCGGACGGTGCTTTTTCGATGATGGTCAAGGGAGCGTTTAATGCCCTTAGATGCTCGTATATCTCGCCGACGGTCAAGTCCGCGATGGGATTGAAGTCGTATGCGCCGTCCCCCCACTTTGTGAAGTAGCCGAGAGTCGCCTCGTCGAGATTGCCCGTGCCTGCGACGAGATAGCCGCGCGCTTGTCCCAAAGCGTAAAGCGTGGTCATACGAAGACGAGGATTGATGTTGACGTTTGCCATTTTCAAGTTCGTTTCGCCTGCGTTGTCGCAAGCGAGTTCGTCACCCAAAGCCGCAACGAGTGCCTCTTTGGTTTTTGTGAGGTCGATTTCGATTTGCCGTATGCCGAAATGCTTGCCCGCTCTCAAAGCGTCGTCACGATCGCTGCCGTAGTTTTGCGAAGATTGACAAGGCATAATGACGCCGAGTACGTTGTCGGTTGCGAGTTTGCAAAGCGCGCCGACGAGGGTGCAGTCTTTGCCGCCGCTGTTGCCGTAAATTATACCTTTTGCGCCCGATTCCGAAAGGACTTTTTTTATCCATTCCACACGTTTTTGAATTGAAGTTTGAACGTCCATACGACCTCCTTGTTTTATGTTTGAATAAACTCTGTTTTTACAAATTTATCGCATTGTTTCCGCAAAATTTTCTTGCGTGTTGCAACGATTTTGCATTTTTTTAAGCCGTGCGTTTTGCGGTTCTTTCCGCACATTTTCACAGACTTTTTCGTTGCGATTTTTGCGGTTTTTTGTGTTGTTTTTTGAC
>CAVFCJ010000083.1:0-5944 GCA_963620965.1 bacterium | reverse complement strand
AAATAAAACTTCCCCCTTCCTCACGTGTTTCCCCTACCGCCGTTCCCCCTCTGCACAAGTTTGAGGGAACCCACGGCGTCCGCTCCGCGTGGGGCAACACTCGGCACTCGCATAGATAGGGACATTTCACTCATTATGTCACCGTCCTTTGTGTGCCAGCTACGCACCCAAACGGCGCAGTCGCTTGTACTATCCGTCAAGCTCGGCGCTCCCTTTTCTCGCCGCCGTTGCGGCTCCAATTCCGTCTGCGAATAAGCACATTCCGTTTACGAGTAGGCTTCGAATAAGTATTCGTCGAAAGTCCTCTCAAAGTAAGACCGCGATAAATCGATGAATAACGCGAAAGGCACGGCTTGAATCAAAACCCAGTGTACATAGGCGTACACGATTTTGAGGCAAGCCGTGCCTGACAAAGTTAGTCGCGATTTAGCGCGGTCTTATTTGAGAGGTTTCATGGTGGGGAACAAGAGAACATCTCGTATCGACGCACTGTCCGTGAGGAACATAACCATACGGTCGATGCCGATGCCGAGTCCGCCCGTTGGGGGCATACCGTATTCGAGTGCGGTGCAGAAATCCTCGTCGTAGGGTTGGGCTTCTTCGTCGCCCTTGGCTTTGGCGAGCATTTGTTGCTCGAAACGCGAACGTTGATCGAGAGGATCGTTGAGTTCGCTGAAAGCGTTGCCGCCCTCGCTTGCACAGATGAAGAACTCGAATCTCTCGGTAAGGCGAGGATCGGACGGTTTTTTCTTGGCGAGAGGACTGACCTCGACGGGATAGTCGGTGATAAACACGGGACCCGTGAGTTTTTCCTCGACGAACGCGTCGAAGATGTTGTAAAGCGCATGGCCCCACGACGTATCGGGTGCCATTTCGAGTCCCATCTTATTGCCTGCGGCGATGAGGTCGCAAAGCGGTTGATTGCCGAAATCGAGCCCCGTATACTTCTTCACTGCCTCGACCATCGTGAGGCGTTCCCACGGTGTTTTGAGCGAGAGAGGCGTGCCTTGATACACGATGTCCAAACCGCCGCAAACGCGCTCTGCCGCCGTCGTGTAAAGTTCTTCGGTTATGCGCATCATCTCGTTGTAATCGACGTACGCTTGGTAGAGTTCGATTGTGGTAAATTCGGGGTTATGCTTGGTGTCCATTCCCTCGTTGCGGAACTGACGACCAATCTCGTACACCTTTTCGAATCCGCCGACTATGCAACGTTTGAGGTGCAACTCGGTTGCTATACGCATATACATATCGATGTCGAGGGTGTTGTGGTGCGTGATGAAAGGACGAGCGTTCGCGCCGCCTGCGAGCGTGTTAAGCACGGGTGTTTCGACCTCGATAAATCCTTTTTTGTCAAGCACTTCGCGGATTGTGGAAATAATTTTGCTGCGCTTGATAAACACTTCTTTGACTTCTGGATTTGCAATAAGGTCGACGTAGCGTTGACGGAAGCGAAGTTCGGGGTCGCGAAGTCCGTGGTACTTTTCGGGCAACGGGAGCAAGGACTTGGAGAGCAAAGTCGCGCTCTTGACATGCACGGAGATTTCACCCGTTTTGGTCTTGAACACAAAGCCTTTTATGCCGATAATGTCGCCCACGTCAGTCTTTTTGAACGCCTGATATTCGTCGACACCCATATCGTCGCGGCTGAAATAGCCTTGCATTTTGCCGTCGCTGTCCATAATATGACCGAAACTCGCCTTGCCCATAATGCGTTTTGACATAAGTCTGCCCGCGATGCTGACTTCCTTGCCCTCGTACTCGTCGTAATTTGCAAGGATTTGTCCGGCGGTTGCGGTGCGCTCGTAGGACGTGATTTCAAAAGGATTTTCGCCCTTTTGGACAAGTTCGTCGAGTTTTGCGATTCTGACCTTGCGCACCTCGTTTACGTCAACTTCTTTTTCCTGTTCGGGTGCGTTGTTGCGGATTTCTTCACTCATTGTAATTTCTCTCTATAAAAAAGCAATACGCTTGCCCAAAAAGGCAGGCGCAAGCGCATTTGTCTACGGTTGTTATTTGATGCTTACGACCTTGTATTCTTCGGTGCCGTGAGCGGTTGCGAATCTTACGATTTCGCCGTTCTTTTTGCCGACCAAAGACTTGCCCAACGGCGATTCGTTGCTGATTTTGCCTTTTGCAAAGTCCGCTTCGGTTTCGCCGACGAGTTGCACGGTCATAACGCGATCTTCTTCGTCGTCGAGGTCGCCGAGATATTCGACGGTGACGGTGTTGCCGATTGACACTTTGTGCGTGCCGCTCTTTTCGATGATGACGGCGTTTTTAATGCGCTCTTCAAGATCCTTGATTTCGGAAGCGACTTGGCTTTCCTCTTGTTTTGCCGCGTCGTATTCGGCGTTTTCGGACAAGTCGCCGAGTTCTCTTGCGTGTTGCAATTTCTTTGCAACGTCTTCACGCAAATATACGATGAGATAGTCAAGTCTTTGTTTAAGTTCTTCAAGACCTTCTTGGGTAAGATAAACTTCTTTCATTATTTCCTCCTGACGCAGATTGCGTCATACGTTATTCTTTTTGGATTATTCTGCTTTTTCGTCGCTGTCGGTTTGCGCGTCTTCCGATTCGGCAGATTCGACGTTTTCCTCGCCGTTTTCGATTTCACCTTCGATTGATTCGTCTTGCGCGGCTTCTTGCGCCTCGTCTTTCACTTCTTCGAGTTCGCTTTCGACGGTCTCGGATTCCTCGATTTCTTGCGCGACTTCTTCTTGCGCTTGCTCCGCGTTTTCGACGGATTCGACGGTTTCTTCGGATTGCTCGTTTTGAGCGTTCTTTTCGTCTTGCGCTTTCATTTCGGCAAGTTTCTTTTCGACTTTCGCCTGAACTTCGGCTTGGTCCGCCTTGTACTTGGGCGTAAGAGCCATAACTTTGATTTCGATTGAACTGAACTTAAATCCGAACTCGCCGAGGAACACGTCTTCGAGCAAAGTGCGCAAATAGGTTTCCGCTTCGAGAACGTCTTTGTCCACGACCTTTACGTTCGTTTTGAGGCGTACGCCGTATTCGTCGCTGACGAGAGCGACCTTTTGGCACTTAACGCCCTCGACTTGCTTGCAAGTGGTCTTGACGAACTTGGTGATGACGTTGGACGTAACTCTCACGCTGCCGCCCTTTTCTTGGCGAAGCGTGATTTCTTTCACGACGTCGCTGTTGACGAAGATAAGCACGAGCGAGATTATCGAAAGAACGAGATAGAGAATTGCGAGCGTGATAATCAAGCCTCTTACGAGTTTGCTGTTAAATTCGTTTGCATCGATACCGCCGAACGCCGTGACGACGAGCACCATAATGAGAATGATTGCCACGACAATCGAGCAAGAAGCGAATATTTTTTCGAGATTCTTTTTCATAGATTCACCTCACGCGGCACATCGTTAAAACGATTGCCGTTTATATAATATAAACTAAGATTGGTAAATAGTCAATCGTGCGCAAAAAAAATTGCTTATCTATTATCCGTAATTTCGACGATATGTATGCGCGTTTGCGCAACAATTTAGATATGCGTATAAGCACGGCGCGCGCAAAATTGCGCGCGCCTTTCGTTTAAGCCTTTTCTTCTCTCTTTAATATCTTGCTCAAATCCGCAAGCCGCCTGCCCTCGTCGTCGCACGCAATCATAAGATAGTATTTTCCGTTCTTTTTCACTATTGCGACGTATCTGTTTATCTCGATTCCGAAATCGCCGCTCGTCACGCTTTCTTTTTCATTCACTTGTGCAAGTACGCTCGGCGCAAGCAACGACATAGGATCGGGCAAAGCGACCATTTCCGCTTTTGCACCGCACGGCATACATTCGTATCCGATTACGATACCCGTGTTTGGCTTTTTTACCTCAGTCCATTTATGCGTTGTAGATTTTACAAAGCCACAGGCTTTGCACGTTGCAATATGCCCTCTATTCACACCTAAATTATAATAAGTGCTTTTGAAATAAGGATGCGTATGTGAGTTTTCAACAGCCTTTTTTGCATTGAGTCTGCCACCCGAAACGCATTTGCCAAAAAGTTCAGCACCCGTATCTACGTTTTGAATTATAAATCTTCTAATCTCTTTTGCACTTAAATACGGATACCTTGAAAGTATCAGTGCGGCTACGCCGGTGACAAAAGGTGCCGCCATTGAAGTTCCTGAAAAATAGCCATACGAATATTTTCCCTCGTCCGAATCATAACAAGTGCTTAAAATACTGACACCGGGTGCAAATAAATCCACTGTTTGAATGCTATAATTTGAAAAATCGGCCTTTTTGTCCTCAATGTCAGATGCGCCTACAACCAGAATATTATCTAAATCAAAACTTTGAGGATATAACTTTTTGCCGGAATCGTTTTCGCCTACGATATTATAATTACCGTTTCCTGCCGCCAAAACAAGCAGTCCGTTATACTCTGAAATAGTCGATCTTAGAAGTGCTCTTTCATCCACACTGATTTGAGACTCGTAAAAACCACCGCTGAAATTTAGAATTTTTATATTATGGCTTATTGCATAATTTATTGCATTTATAACAAGTTGCGGCTGTTCATCGCCGGATCCGATGTTTGCTTTAAGCGATACTAAATTTACATTCCAACAAACACCGCTTATCCCTATTCCGTTGTTTCCAACCGCACCTATGATGCCTGCCGTGATCGTGCCGTGATTAACGGCATCGGTAAATGCATTTTCATTTGTATCGGCATATCCGTCGGCTGATACGTTATTTGTCAAATCCGGGTGTGCGCGCAAAATTCCGGAATCAATATTACCGACTGAAATATTCGATGAGCCTGTTGTTGTATCCCACGCATCATATGCTTGAATTTTACTGAGCCCCCACTGTCCCGCCGAATATAAATCGGTGCTTGGCGTCGTAAACCACGAATCGAACCACTCGCCCCCGCCTAAAAGTTCGGGGTCTACATATAGCACGTCTTTGCGCTGATAAAATTCGTCTATGAATTTTAAAACATTTTCCTTTCCGGGTTCTTTCAATTTAAGATTAAAAGTCCTAAAGAAAGTCTTTGGGTTGATCGAATATATGTTTTGCGGATTATAATTTCTTCCTTCTTTAATTTGCAGCCTAAGCCATAGGGTATTGGATCTATATTTTTCCTCGATAGATACGAATTTATCTGCGCCAAAGTCTTCCAATACATAATCATAAAATAAGTTGTTCAAACTCTCGCTATTTGTTAAAGTAACGGACATTTCCGTTCCGTCATATTTGTATTCCTCATCACTGTAATCTCTCGGATCGTTGTTCACGTCATACGGATTGTTTGGATCAGGGTCTGCAACCGGCTTCTTTTCTTCCGCCGGATATGGGTACTCGGGTTCAATAAACGGATATTCACTCTGATTTTGATCTTGATCGTTCTCTTTCGGCGTTTCAATTTGCGGCGTATTTTCATTGCAAGCAACGAAAATCGTGCATACAAGCACTAACAGCAAAATCGCAACTAAAATTCGTTTTGTTTTCATAACTTACCCCTCAATTATTTATTTTAAGCAAAATTTTGCTTAATTTCAATCCTTTGTTGTTGTCGCAGACCATCCTATTCCACCGCCCTTCAAATCAGGATCTGCCCACAATATTCCCTTGTCCTCTTTGAATTCGTTTATGTATTTCAAAACGTTTTCTCTGCTCGGTTCTTTTAACGTCAATACCAACGTTCTTAAATAATTTCTCTTTTTGTCACCGATGCCGTAGCCTACGTCCGATGCAATGTCGCGCATATTTTGCAAAGAATCAGGGTATTCTTCTCTGACGTCGACAAACTTTTCGGAATCGAAATCCGCTATAGTATAGTCGTAAAACAAATTGTTAAGACTTTCCGAGTTTGTAAAAGTAATATACAGTTTTGTATCATAAAACTCATATTGTGGTTCGCTATAATCGCGCTGTTCACTGTCCACATCCAACGGATTATTCACATCGGGATCCGCC
>CAVFCJ010000082.1:0-6085 GCA_963620965.1 bacterium | reverse complement strand
ATAATAAACTACAAAATGTGAGATTATGAGACTATTTGGGGGATTTTCTTGTATGAAAAATTCAAAGTTTGCCGTTGCTATACGGCTATTTTTTATTGCGACGCTTTTGGTTTTTGCAATAACTTCGCTGTGCGCTTGCGGAGAGCAAGATGTTGCGAGCAACACCGAGCATAACGATGACGTCGGATGCTCGGTTACGTTTGTTTTGAATAACGGCGAAGATAACGTAGTATGGCAAAAAGGCGATGACGTGCCTGTGCCGACAAAGGAAGGTCGCGAGTTTTTGTACTGGTGCAGCGACGAAGAACTCACTTTTAAAGCCGATTTTGATTTTGCAAATTTAACTCTCGTACAAAATATAACCTTATATGCGAAATGGCAAGAAATTGCCGAATTCGAAGGCGTGGTCTTCAAGGACGCGACCTGCGTTTACGACGGCGAAGCGCATTCCGTAAAAGTGGACGAAACGTCCTTGCCGGACGGCGCGACGGTCACTTACGAGGGCGAAAGTTCGTTTGTCAATGTCGGCGAATACACCGTTTGCGCAAATATAAAAGCGGACGGCTACGAGGACCTTGTCATAAGCGCGACTTTGAAAATAACAAAAGCAAAACTTGTCGGAATCACCTTCCCGAAAGTCGAAGCGGAGTGGGACGGAAGCAAGCATAGCGCGTTTATAAATTATGCGGGCGGCGAATTGCCGAGCGAAGTGAAAGTCATCTATGACGGAAACGGACAAGCAGAAGTAGGCAACCATACGGTTACGGCAAAATTCGAGGTGAGCGACAATTATGAACCCATCGCGGCTATGGCGACGTTGCTTGTTATAAAAGAAAAATATTTTAACGTCACTTTTGACGACGGAATTTCAGACAAAATCATTCGCAAAGTTGCGCATGGTCAAACGCTTACGAACATACCGAATCCGACTGCAAAAGACGGGTATTCGGCATGTTGGAATGTCGAAAATTTTGAAAATGTCCTTGCGGACGTCAACGCTACTGCAAAATACACTCCGATAGAATACACGATTTCGTTCATATCCGACGATAGCGTCGTGGCAACGAAGAAGTATGACGTGGAAAAGTCCGTCGATTTCGACGATATTGCAAGGCAACACTATGTTTTCAATGGTTGGTATGACAACGAAAAACGTTTGGGCAAGAGCGTGACAAATCTTGCGGTCGGTAATTTCGGCGATAAAAGATTTTACGCGAAGTGGTCGGCGGTCGAGTACTTTGTGACGTTCCATACATACGGCGGCACGAATGCCGAATCGAATATGAATTGCGCGGAAAAATACAAATATACAGTCGAGAGCGATTCGCTGTTGCTCTGCGCACCGCTAAAAACCGACTATACGTTCGGCGGTTGGTACGTCAACGAGAACTTAGAGGGCGAACCTGTTGAAATGATCGTTAAGGGCGCAAGCGGAAACATCGATTTGTACGCAAAATGGATTGCGCGCGAATATAGTATAATATACGACTATCGCGAAGGCGAAACTTGCGACAATCCAACGACATACACCGTCGATACGAATGATTTCACTTTGGTTGAGCCTCAAAAATCCGGCTACGATTTCGTCGGCTGGTTTGACGAGAACGGCGACAAAATCATAACCATAAGAAAGGGAAGCAGAGGCAATTTGGCACTGCACGCAGTGTGGACGGCGACGGTGTACACAATCACGTTCGATTCGACAGGCGGAAGCGCGGCGTCTGAGATAAAGTATACCGTTGAGAACGAAACCGTGACTTTGTCTCAACCGGAAAGAACGGGCTATACGTTCACAGGTTGGTTTGACGAGAACGGAAAAAAATACGAAACCGTATCGGGCAATATGCAAAAGAATATCTCGCTCAAGGCGGAATGGAATCTCGTTTCGTATACGATAACCTATGAATATGACGGCGGCTCGCAAGCGGACAATCCGACATTGTATACGATTGAAGACGAGATAACCCTGTTAGATTCCGCAAAAGACGGTTATACCTTTGATGGTTGGTTCAACGGCGACAACAAGGTGGAAAAGATTGAAAAGGGAAGTTACGGCAATTTGACATTGACTGCGCACTGGACGCAAAACATTCCTGCATCCGATTTCTTTGTTGATAACGGCGTAATCAAAACTTACAACGGGACAGGATTGACGATCACCGTTCATTCAATCGAGGCAGGGCAGGAAGTGACTTCCGTTACGGCGAGTGCGTTTGACTCTGTGCGCGAGTCCGTCACGCAAATCGTCATCGAGGAGGGCGTACAAAGCGTTGAAAGAGGCACGTTTGACGGTATGACAAATCTCAAAACTCTCGTGTTGCCGTCCACGATTTCGACATTGTATAGGGGAATGCTCAAAGATTGCGCCTCGCTTGAAAGTTTGACGGTTCCGTTTGCGTCATTTGTCACCGTCCAAAACATAGACGTTGTTGAAAACAATGAAAACGTCGCGCTTTACGCAACGGCATACGACAGCACAATTTCGAATTGCTACGCCGTCAATTTTACATACTTGTTCGGCAAGCCGTCGAATATGACAGACGAGGATTTGTTGTCAAAATTCGCAGACATAAAGGGATATTTCAAAGACGCTGATAATAATGCGGTCGCACAAGTAAAGTCCGCAATCCTAACTTACGTTCCGAAGTCGCTCAAAAATCTGACAGTGCTCGGCGGCAGTATTTTGAATAAAAATTTCGCAAATTTCGATTCGCTTCAAAACGTCGTTTTGAAAAACGTATCCAACGTAGGACAGCAAGCGTTTACGAGTTGCGACGGACTTGAAAACGTCAAAATCGAAAGCAAAGAAACGACCTTCGGCAGCGCAGTGTTTCAAAATTGCTCGAATATGACGATATACGTTGCCTCTCAAACGCAAAAGGAAGCATTAGAGAATCAGGGAATAAGTTCGCTCGAAAACGTCAAATGTGAGGTTGCCTCGAATTGACATTTGTGTTATTATTCCTTTGAGGTGACGTATGAACGCATTGACACTTGTACATAACGCGATAAAAGCATATTTGCGAGAGGGCGGCGTTGCAATCGACGCAACGGCAGGGCGCGGCTACGATACCGCGTTTTTGTGCGAACTCGTTGGAAAAAACGGTTCTGTTACGGCTTTCGACGTTCAAAAAGACGCAATCGACAGCACTCGCGATTTGCTCGAAAGCAAAGGACTTTCGGCGCGTTTGATTCTCGATTCCCACGCAAATATGGCAAATTATTTTGAAAAGGAGAGCGTGGATTGCATAGTGTTCAATCTCGGATATCTTCCGAAGGGCGATCACAGCGTTTTCACCCGCTTCGAATCCACAAAACAAGCCGTAGAGGGCGGACTTACGTTGCTCAAAAGAGGCGGACTTATGACGGTGAGCGTGTACTATGGCGGCGACAGCGGCTATGAGGAAAAGGACGCGCTTTTGCCATGGCTCAAAACCCTCGACGACGAAAAATATCAGGTTTTGGCGACGTTCTTCTACAACTGGAAAAAAGATCCGCCCATTCCGTTTTTCATAATCAAAAATTAAAAATATGCGGTTAGAATATCGAAAACATTGCGTTTTTGGCAAAATACTTGTTTGAAAAGAGGACAATATGAACGATACCCTAAAAAAATATAACGTGCTATTCGTTTGCTCGTCAAACGTGTGCCGAAGCCCTTATTGCGAGTTTATGCTAAGTCGAATGATAGACAACGACGAGGAGTTGAGGGGCAGAGTGGAAGTGCGCTCGTCCGCCGTGTTCAACAAGAGCAAAAGTATATTCCCCAAAGCCGTCGATATTCTCAAACGAGAGGGCTTTCCCGAAAGCGAGATTCTCGTGCACAAACCCTCTTTCAAAACCGACAAAGAGAGATTCGAAAACGCCGATGTCATCATCGGAATGTCGCATATGCACAAACTTTTGACCCCTCGCAAGTATCGCTCGAAATATTTTACGCTTTCAGAAGCCGCCACCGACAAATATGCTCCCGTTCCAGACCCGTTTTTGGCTACTTCGCAAGAAGAATACGACAAGACGATGAGTGTATTAAGGGATTACGTTTCTCTCTATTTTCAGAAACTAAAAACCGCGCTATTGTGCGAATAACTTTGTCAGGCACGGCTTGCCTCAAAACCGTGTACGCCTATGTACACTGGGTTTTGATTCAAGTCGTGCCTTTCGCGTTCTTCATCTCAATATCGCGGTTTTTATAAAGTGAGCGTTTCCTTTATTTTTTACAGACGTTTTCATATCCATTTCAAAAAAACAATATCGCAAAATCGGACAAAATTCGACAACAAAAACAAGTTTTTGTACAATTAAAAATCATGTGTCGATTATCAAAAAAATATTTAGAAAAATTTAAGGTTGGGTGCGCTTTTTGGGATTGACTTATGTAATCGTTTTATATTAATATTATTGCAAATCAAACAGATTGTATCGCAATGCTCGCAGTCGCAAATCGTTTGCGAGCCGTGTAAAATCTTATATTGTTGTAGCAAAAAAAACGATTGACCATTCACGTTTGCAATCGAGATTTCATATCAAAAGATTGTGCAAAAACAAGGGTAATTATAAGGGTTGAAGAAGATGAGAAAAGTTGTTTGCGTATTGCTTATAGTCGCGGTGCTTTTGACAAGCGCATTGCTTTTTGTTGCTTGCAACAAAGATGAAGAAGTTGCTTCTACGGGCGAATTTTTGAAGGACGTGGCAAATGTTGCGACAAGGCCGAGCGATTTTGAATCGCTTTTCGGCGCCACCGAAAAAACGACCATCGAAAAAGGCGTTGCCGAAAGCGCAAAAGCGGACGACGACGAAACCAAAGATCAAGAAGCAATCAAAGACGCCGTTATGATCCTCTACAATACGGCAAACAATTCCCGACTCAACAATGAACATCAGCAAAAGGGCGTATCACTCATGGTTCAACGCTCGCTCGGCGGAAACGAACAGGGCAGAGTGTATATGAACGGTTTTACCCTGCAAAGCGGCGGAAAATGGTACTATCAACTCGCTTCGCAAGCGGCGAAGGGCGACGTTGCGGGCTTTGAAACAATCGCAAAAATTATGAGCCCTATTGCGGGCAATTTGCAAGTTGCATACACCCTTGACAGCCAAAAATACAACTATGCTTACATTATGGGTACGGCAACTCAAATGGACTGCACGTCCAATGTGTTCCCGTATGCGAGTTTCATCATTCCCAAGGGCGACGAGCCCAAAGAGTACGAGAATTTCGACGCATACAAGGCGGACAGAAACTGCCGTGACGGTCAACTTGAACTCAACAATATGCGCATTTATCGCGAATTGCTTAAGGATTGCCAAATTTCCTACGATTCCGCAAAAGGTTGCTATTCCGTTACGTTTGCAATCGACTGCGAAAACGGCGACGAGGAACTTCTCAAGGACTTCCAAGCAAACTCTCGTCTCGACCTCGACATCGGCGTAAAATCCTTCACCATCAACAATACGGTAAGCGGTTGGCGTGCAGAACTCGAAGTGTGGGACAACGGCTACGTCAGAGCATTCCGTTCGTACGAGGATTGGGCAATGACCGTCAAAGTCATCGGTATGGACGTTCCTGTCGAGTCGCACCCCTCAAACGAATTCGTCTATGTCTGGAACACCGACGAAATCGTGAAAATCATCTCGCAAGACGAACGACTTGATGACACTTTGCGTTCAAATTTTGCAAAAAACGACAGCGTGAAAATCGAAAAGTGCATCGACTACTACGCAAATCTTGCTCAAAACAGCAGTAAATTTGTCTTTGACTGGTTTACGTTCACGCTTGCGTTTGTCGGAAGCGTAGTCGGCGCAATCATCATCGTTGCAATCATCCTTGCTATTCTTTTCAAGAAAGGCAAACTTCCCAAACTTCAAGCGGCAATCGAGCGCGACAAAGCGCGCCGTAAGGCTATCAAGGAGCAGAATATCGAGGATAAGGCGGAGAGAAAAGAATTGAAAGAAGAGAAAAAACAGCGCTAAATCGCGCCTAACTTTGTCAGAGGCACTCTCAAAATGAGAGTGCCTCTTTTTAGTCCTGGTGAATTATACTTTCAAGTGCAACACCTGCAAAAATAAAAAACAGTTCATACGA
>CAVFCJ010000081.1:0-6096 GCA_963620965.1 bacterium | reverse complement strand
ACCAAAAACCGTCACGCGTCTTTATGGACGGCGGTGATCTGCCCATCACCGTGAAAAACGGAAATCCGGGATACATAAATCTTTTGGACGCACTCAACGCTTGGCAACTTGTCAAGGAACTTAAAACCGCGCTGGGGATTCCTTCTGCGGCGTCGTTCAAGCACGTCAGTCCCGCGGGGGCGGCGGTCGGACTTCCGTTGGACGAAAAACTGAAAAAAGCATATCTTATCGCCGACACGGACGAACTTACCCCGCTTGCGTGCGCTTATGCAAGGGCAAGGGGCGCGGACAGGATGTGCTCGTTCGGCGACTGGATTGCGTTGTCGGATGTCTGTGACGAGGCGACCGCACGTCTTGTGTCGAGGGAAGTGTCGGACGGCATAATCGCCCCGGGATATTACGACGTCGCACTTGAGATTTTGAAATCGAAAAGGAAAGGCTCGTACAACGTTATTGAAATCGACGAAAACTACAAGCCGTCGCCCATCGAAAGAAAGCAAGTCTTCGGCGTGACCTTCGAGCAGGGACGCAACGAGTGCGTCATCGACGAAAGTATGCTGGAAAATATCGTATCGGCCAACAAAGTCTTGCCCGAAAGTGCAAAACGCGACCTCATCATTTCGCTTATCACCCTGAAATATACGCAGTCGAACTCGGTGTGCTATGCCTACGACGGACAAACCGTCGGCGTGGGAGCGGGACAACAGTCGCGCATACACTGCACTCGCCTTGCGGGTGAAAAAGCGGACACTTGGTTTTTGAGGTTGCACGACAAAGTTTTGAACTTGCCATTCAAGTCCGATTTGGGACGTGCCGTCAGAGATAACGTCATCGACGGATATATCAACAAAAACGAGGAGGATGTCTGTGCCGACGGCGTATGGCAAAAATACTTCACCGAACAGCCCGCGCGCTTAACAGGTGAGGAAATCAAAAATTACCTGTCTTCAATCAGTGGCGTGTCGCTTGGCTCGGACGCGTTTTTTCCGTTCGACGACAACATAATGCGCGCACACAAGAGCGGTGTTTCGTACGTCGCCGAGCCCGGCGGTTCGATAAGAGACGAGGATATCATTGCCCGTGCCGACGAATACGGCATGGTGCTGTGCTTCACAAAAACCAGACTTTTCCACCACTAAAACTTGGAGAAAAAAATGAAAATAATGGTAGTCGGAGGTGGCGGTCGCGAACACGCCGTCATCAAAAAACTGAAAGAAAACCCCGCCGTCACGGAGATTTTCGCACTTCCAGGCAACGGCGGTATAAAAAAGGACGCGACGTGCGTGAATATTGGTGCAAAGGACATAAAAAACATTGTCAAATTCGCCGTCGAAAACAAAATCGACTACGCCGTGGTGACTCCCGACGATCCGCTGTGTCTTGGTGCGGTGGACGCACTCGAAAACGTCGGCGTGCCGTGCTTCGGACCGAATAAAAGATCAGCTGAAATCGAGGGAAGCAAGATTTTTGCTAAAAATTTGATGAAAAAATATGGTATTCCCACCGCGGAATACGAGATCTTCGACAACG
This sequence comes from bacterium, assembly GCA_963620965.1. GTDB lineage: Bacteria > Bacillota > Clostridia > Christensenellales > CAG-917 > CAG-475. Next base: position 4,566 of record CAVFCJ010000081.1, on the reverse strand, counting down.
CGGATAAGGCGATTGAATATCTGAAAACCGCCGATTTTCCCATTGTTGTCAAAGCCGACGGGCTTGCTCTTGGAAAAGGTGTCGTGATTGCCAAAAACTTTGACGAGGCGAAAAAAGCCGTTGAATCCGCAATGCTCGACGGCGTGTTCGGCGACAGCGGAAGAAAAATCGTCGTCGAGGAGTTTTTGAAGGGACCTGAAATTTCGGTGTTGTCTTTCACCGACGGCAAAACGATAATCCCGATGATTTCTTCGATGGACCACAAGCGCGCAAAGGACGGCGACAAAGGTCTGAACACCGGCGGTATGGGTGCGGTAGCACCAAACCCGTACTTCACGAAAGAAGTAGAAAAAGAGTGTATGGATAAGATTTTTTTGCCAACCGTTTCCGCAATGAAAGCCGAGGGTAGAACCTTTAAGGGATGTTTATATTTCGGACTTATGTTGACCAAAAACGGTGTGAAAGTCATCGAATACAACTGTCGCTTCGGCGATCCCGAAACGCAGGTGGTCTTGCCCCTTTTGAAAAGCGATTTGCTGACGATAATGCAGTCGGTCACTGCCGAAAAACTTGACAAAAGATTGATCGAGTTTTCAGATGACTGCGCTGCGTGCGTGGTGGTGGCGTCCGATGGTTATCCCGAAAAATACAAGACGGGATACGAAATCAAGGTGTCTGAAAATATCGAAAACGACGTTTGCTTTGCTGGCGTCGGTGAAAACGAAAAGGGACAGCTCGTTACTGCGGGCGGGCGCGTTTTGAGCGTCGTTGCGGTGGAAAAAAACCTGAAAAAAGCTATCGAAAAAGCTTATGAAAAAGTCAAAGAAGTAAGTTTTGAAAACATGTTTTTCCGAGGTGATATAGGGAAAAAAGCGTTGGGAGAATAGAAAATGGTTTATCGTATTTATTCGGAAAAGAAAAAAGAATTAGCATTGGAAGCGCGCATTTTGCTATCGGAAATCAACGATCTTTTGGGCATAAAGTCGGTGACGGGGATAAGGTTTTTGAACAGGTATGACGTGGAAAACATCGACCGCGAAACCTTTGACTACGCCGTGAAAACCGTCTTTTCGGAGCCACAGACGGACGTCGCAAAAGAATGTCCCGACTTTTCGGGTGCGACGGTTTTTGCCGTTGAATACCTGCCCGGACAATTCGACCAAAGGGCGGACTCGGCAGAGCAATGCGTGCAACTTATTTCCAAAAAAGAACGTCCGATAATCAGGTCGGCAAAGGTATATGCGTTGTACGGTGAAATCGCCGAAAACGAACTTAATGCAATCAAAAAGTACGTTATAAACCCCGTCGAGTCGCGTGAGGCAAGTTTTGAACTGCCAAAAACACTAAGGACGATTTATCCCGAACCCGACGAAGTGGCGGTGCTTGACGGCTTCATAAACATGGAAGGCGATGAACTGAAAGACTTTGCCAAAAAGTACTCGCTTGCAATGGACGAGGACGACGTCGGATTTTGTCGCGACTACTTCAGAAAGGAAAATCGCGATCCTACAATGACCGAAATCCGTATGATCGATACGTACTGGTCGGACCACTGCCGTCACACCACTTTTTTGACAGAGGTGGACGACGTTAAGTTCGACGACAAACTTGTCGAAACCGCTTACAACGAATATATAAACGTCAGAAAAGAACTGCACCGTGAAAACATCCCCATGTGTCTTATGGACGTCGCGACGATCGGCGCAAAGGCGTTGAAAAAAAGAGGTAACCTCCAAAACCTCGACGAGTCGGAAGAAATCAACGCCTGCACGGTGAAAATCAAAGTCGATGTGGACGGAAAACCAGAGGACTGGCTGTTGCTGTTCAAAAACGAAACACACAACCACCCCACCGAAATTGAGCCTTTCGGCGGAGCGGCAACCTGTATAGGCGGGGCAATACGCGATCCTCTTTCGGGGCGCGGGTACGTTTACGGCGCGATGAGGATAACGGGCGCGGGTAATCCGCTGACTCCCGTTGCGGACACGCCGAAAGGTAAACTTCCCCAGCGCAAAATCGTCACTTCGTCCGCCGACGGATATTCGTCGTACGGCAACCAAATCGGAATACCGACGGGCATTGTCGATGAAATCTATCACGACGGCTACGTCGCAAAGCGCATGGAAATAGGCGCGGTCATTTCAGCCGTCCCCGCGGAAAACGTTATCCGAAAACCCCCATTGCCGGGCGACGTCGTCATTCTTATCGGTGGTGGAACGGGACGCGACGGTTGCGGAGGTGCGACCGGCTCATCTAAATCGCACGACCAAGACTCCCTTGAAAAATGTGGGGCGGAAGTTCAGAAGGGAAATGCTCCCGAGGAAAGAAAACTGCAACGACTTTTCCGCAACAAAAACGCCAGTTTGCTTATCAAGCGTTGTAACGACTTTGGTGCGGGCGGCGTATCGGTTGCAATCGGCGAACTTGCCGACGGCTTGGATATAAACCTCGACGCCGTCCCCAAAAAATACGAGGGCTTGGACGGCACCGAACTTGCAATCAGCGAATCGCAGGAAAGAATGGCGGTTGTCGTCGATAAAAAGGACGTTGACGAATTCATAAAACTTGCGTCCGCCGAAAACTTGCGTGCGAGCGTGGTTGCGACGGTCAAGGCAGAACCAAGGCTTTCGATGTTTTGGAGAGGAAGAAAAATAGTGGACGTCAGTCGCGAATTTTTGAACTCAAACGGCGCGAAAAAACACATCGTGGTAAAGGTAGAAGAACACCTGCCGTACGACAAAAAAGTCGCGGGGAGCTTCACCGAAAACTACAAGGCTCTGGCGGGAGACCTTAACGTCTGTTCAAAGCGCGGACTTACCGAAAAATTCGACTCCACCATAGGCGCGGGCAGCGTCCTCATGCCACTTGGAGGGAAAAATCAGACGACTCCCGTTCAGGCGATGGTGCAAAAAATCCCCACAAAAAGAACAAATACCGACGATTGCTCGCTGATGTCTTGGGGATTTAACCCGTTCATTACCGAAAAAAGCCCGTATCACGGCGCATATTTTGCCGTTGTCGAGTCGGTGGCGAAACTCATCGCGACGGGCGCGGAATTCAAGGATGTATATCTCACTTTCCAAGAATATTTCCCGAGGCTTCAAAAGGACGAAAAACGTTGGGGCAAACCCTTGTCGGCACTTTTGGGCGCGCTGAAAGCGCAACTCGATTTGGGTGTAGGCGCAATCGGCGGGAAGGACTCGATGAGCGGTACTTTTAATGATTTGGACGTCCCGCCGACGCTCGTATCTTTCGCCGTCACTACAGGGAAAACGGGTGCGATAGTGTCGCCGGAATTCAAAAAAGCGGGCAGTAGAGTAGTGTTGCTGTCGCCAAAATACGATGAAAACGGACTTCCAAATAAGGCTTCGCTTGTGGAATTGTTCGGGCGCGTCGTTCGCCTTTTGAAAGGAAAAAAAGCAATTTCCTGCTATACCCCTACGTACGGCGGAGTTGCCGAAGCGGTGCTGAAAGCGTGCTTGGGAAATTCGCTGGGATTTGAGTACGATAACCTGACAAACGATGAAATTTTTGGATATTCGTACGGCTCGTTCCTGCTGGAATTGTCCGACGATGCTGATCTTAAGGACGTCGAGGGTTGCAAAGTCATCGGCACTACGACCGAGAAACAGGAAATCAGAAAAGGCGACGAAATAATCCCCCTTATAAACCTTTCGGATATTTACGAAAACAAGCTGGAAAGCGTATATCGCACCACCGTCGCCGACGGCGATAATAAGAAAATACAAAACTTTTCCCATAATGCAGGCGCGCATGTGTCACCTCTTATAAAGACGGCACAACCTCGCGTGCTTATCCCCGTTTTCCCGGGGACGAACTGTGAGTACGATAGCCTGAAAGCGGTTGAGGACGCGGGCGCCAAAGCGGAAGTTTTTGTCATCAACAACCAATCGGGTGAGAAAGTTTTGGAAAGTGCCGAAAAATTCGCGTCGCTTATAAAGACGTCGCAAATCATCTTTATCCCGGGCGGATTTTCGGGTGGTGACGAACCGGACGGCAGTGGGAAATTCATAACGGCGTTTTTCAGGGGTGCGGAAGTCAAGGAGCAGATCACAAAACTACTGGAAGAGCGAGACGGACTTATGCTCGGAATTTGCAACGGTTTTCAGGCACTCATAAAACTTGGACTTGTGCCGTACGGCAAAATCCTTGACGCCGATAGCACCTTCCCGACGCTGACATTCAACAAAATAGGACGTCACCAGTCCAAGATTGTGCGCACTCGCATTGCTTCCAACAAGTCGCCGTGGCTTAACAGCGTGAACGTCGGCGATATTTTCAGCGTACCCGTGTCGCACGGCGAGGGCAGATTTTATGCGGACGAAGAACTTGTCAGACAACTTGCAGAGAAAGGACAGGTTGCCACGCAGTACGTCGATCCTTTCGGCAATGCGACGATGGATATCCGCTTCAACCCCAACGGCTCGACGTGCGCGGTCGAGGGCATAACCTCCCCCGACGGACGAGTTTTGGGTAAGATGGGACACTCCGAGCGTTACGCTCCCGACCTTTATAAAAACGTCACAGGCATATATGATATGAGAC
>CAVFCJ010000080.1:2297-6180 GCA_963620965.1 bacterium | reverse complement strand
TTGCCTCAAAATCGTGTACGCCTATGTACACTGGGTTTTGATTCAAGCCGTGCCTGTAAGGAACGCAGTGACGGAATAGCGATTGCTACGCTTGCGTCAATCGCGTCCAAAGTTATTCGCTCAATAGCGCGGTTTTAGTAGCTGCGGGCGATAGATAAGAGTTCGTAGTACCCACACATCACCACTCTATCATAGCGATATGCAATCCATTTGTCGGATTCGGATTTATTGTCTGATATGTAGGATTTGCAGACGTTCTCTGTCCAGTCGGCAGTGGCGTCGTTGCCGCAAAAGATGATGTAGAGTTGCTCGACAACTTCGGTTTCCTGTCCGTCAACGGTGTGTGTGTACGACTTGGTGGAAAGGACAAGATCGTCAAAGACGTATCTGGTTGCGCCCTTTGTCATAGGCGTAGTGCGCTCGTAGGAAACGGTTGCTCCTGCCTCTTTGAGCCGAGTTTCGATAGCGTTTTGCTTCATACCGATTTTGAGGCACGAGGTCAAACTCACGAGCAGTACGCACGAGAGCAAAACGCAGATAACGGTTAAACACAATCTCTTTTTCATAAGTCAATTATATAACCAAACGAATTTTTGTCAATGGCAAATGCGATTCAAATTGATTTATTAGCGTTCAAAAGTATTATTTTGCGCTTGTCGAAAGCGATTGATATGCATTGTCAAATTTTTCCATGCATAAGCGGCGCATATGTGCAAACAATAGAATCAGGAGGCAACGAAATGAAAAATTCACTTATCATCGGCACAATGCTTGGGTTGGCCACCGCTACTGCTCTATATTGCAGTATGACGAACAATTCGCTTAAAAAAGCAAAACGTGCCTTTGTAAACAAAATCGAAGACATTATTATGTAAATAAGAAGTCAAGTTCATTTATCCTCTATAACACAAATCGTGTATTTTATAAACAAATAAATACACGATTTGTGCTTTTATAAAGTTAAATATGCGCAATATTGGCGAAAATCGGCATTTCGCAACACTTATCGTATTTTATCAAAATTTACTATTGGCAACGACATATAACAAAAAAATCGCAATGGCGAACGAAATGTAAAAAACCAAATCATAAAAAATAATCCGCACCTTTGGGGTGCGGATTATCTAACGTGAAGTTGAATTTGTATCTCAGATGGTTTCCTTTGAAGGTACTTCGCCTTTGAGATAAGAATCGATTGCCATACGGATTGCGTCCTCTGCAAGCACGGAGCAATGGATCTTTTGCGGCGGCAAACCGTTGAGTTCCTCGATAACTTGCTTGTTGGTGAGTTTGAGCGCTTCTTCGATCGTCTTGCCGATGATCATTCCCGTTGCCGTCGAACTCGAAGCAACTGCCGCTGCGCAACCGAACGTCTTGAACTTTGCGTCCTTGATTACGTTGTCCTCGATACGCATCGTGATTTGCATTATATCACCACACACTTCGTTTCCTACCGTGCCGATTGCATTGTAGTTTTCAACCTCGCCCATATGTTGGGGATTTTTAAAAACTTCCATAACTTTTTCGTTGTACATATATACTCCTTAAAGGCTATGCCTTATTTATTTCGTATTTCACGCACAAATCGCTTTTGCGACGTTTGGTGCGTTTTGCCGCGCTCTGTCCTTCTGCCCTATTACCTTTTGTAAAGCGGGGACATATCTCTGAGTCGCTTTACAATCTTGACGAGTTCTGTAGCGGTGTAATCGACTTCTTCCATCGTGTTGTGCTTGCCAAACGTAAATCTGATCGAGCCGTGAGCCGTGCCGACGGGAACACCGATCGAAAGCAACGTTCTTGATGGTTCGAGAGATCCGGACGAACACGCAGAGCCGGACGACGCGCTGATTCCCGCAAGGTCGAGCGAGAACAAGATAGATTCGCCCTCAATATAGCGAAAACTGAAATTCGCATTGTTGGGAAGGCGTTTAGATGCGTCTTTTGCGCCGTTGTAGTAGATGTCGTCGATTTCGTTCAACACGCGCTCTACAAAGTGGTCGCGAAGGGACGCGACGTATTTGTCATCCTCGTCGATGGTTTTGAGTGCGTCGTCAAGCGCGACTGCCATGCCCACAACGCCGGGTGTGTTGGTCGTGCCACCGCGATGCGCTCTTTCCTGCTCGCCGCCGGTGAGGAATTTTTCGATGCGGATGCCGTTTCTCACATACAACATACCCATTCCCTTCGGGCCGTAGAACTTGTGTGCCGACATAGAAAGCATATCGACGCCCAAATCCTTGACGTTGTACTTAATAGCGCCCGTTGCCTGCACAGCGTCCGTATGGAACAATACGCCGTGTTTGTGCGCGATTTCGCAAAGTTCCTTGATAGGCTCGATCGTGCCGATTTCGTTGTTTGCAAACATAATGCTCACAAGCACCGTGTCGGGACGGATTGCCTTTTCGAGATCTTCGGGCGATACGAAACCTTCGTTGTCTACGGGTAGATAAGTGACTTCCCAGCCGTACTTTTCTAGTTGCTTGCAAGTGGTGTAAATCGCAGGATGCTCGATGACCGACGTGACGATGTGTTTGCCTTTTTGGATATTTTGAAGCGCGATGCCTTTTATCGCCCAGTTGTCCGCTTCCGTACCGCAAGAGGTAAAATATATCTCGCTCGGTTTTGCGCCTATGCAATTTGCAAGCATTTGACGTGCCTCGTCAACGGCTTTTGCGCCTTCGCGACCGAAAACGTGTTGAGAATTTGGATTGCCAAACACATCGGTAAAGTAAGGCTTCATAGCCTCGAACGCTTTGTTCGACAGCGGCGTGGTTGCCGCATGATCGAGATAAATTCTTTCCATATATAACCTTTTTGCGCTTTTGCGCTAAAATTTAATTTTCTTTTGCACGTCACAAGTTCGATTTGAAGAATCGAAAGCAATTCTCTCAATCAAAACCTGCCCTATATGCCTTTCAAATATGAAACGTGTTTCATATTTTTTGCATAATAGGTATATCACCTGCGAGCTCGATTGTCAAGCGTACAAATTATATTTGTACGAGAATTATTCTTCGTCCTCGACGTCGAGAGTTGCGTTGTGATAAACGTTTTGAACGTCGTCGAGTTCTTCGAGTTTGTCAATCATCTTGATGATGGTTGCTTGTTGTTCTTCGCTCGGTGTGACGTAGTTGTCAGGAATCATATCAACCTCTGCCGAAAGCACTTTTACACCATCTTTTTCGAGCGCTTCTCGCACCGCTTGAAGTTTTGCGGTGTCCGCATAGACTTCGAAAATGTCCTCGTCGTCGGAGTTGATGTCCTCGAAACCGTCGATTTCGAGAGCATACATCATTAAATCGTCCTCAGCGATGCCCTCTTTTGCGATGGTGATGACGCCTTTGCGCTTGAACATAAAGGAAACGCAACCCGTCGTACCCATCGAACCGCCGAATTTATCAAACAAGTGACGAACGTCGCCTGCCGTGCGGTTTTTATTGTCTGTGAGCGCTTCGACGATGATTGCCGTTCCGCCAACGCCGTAGCCCTCGTAAGTCATATCTTCGTAGTTGATAGATCCGAGTTCGCCGCTTGCCTTCTTGATGGAACGCATAATGTTGTCGTTGGGCATATTGTTGTCTTTTGCTTTGGCGATTACTTGCGCGAGTTTGCTGTTGCTGTTGGGGTCTGCGCCGCCGTCTTTGACTGCCACTGCGATTTCGCGTCCGATTTTGGTGAACACGTTTGCACGCGCCGCATCGGTTTTGCCTTTCTTTTGCTGAATGTTATGCCATTTGCTGTGTCCGCTCATATTGTTCTCCTGTTTATAAAGTTTGATACATCGAAACTGCGGTTGCGACCGCAACGTTCAATGATTCGATTTCGTTTTTCATGGGCAACGAATAGGTATTTTTCGCCGCGCGTTTGAGAGAATCTCTCACGC
>CAVFCJ010000080.1:0-2287 GCA_963620965.1 bacterium | reverse complement strand
CTCTCACGCCGTGCGCCTCGTTGCCAGCAATCAAAAGCACGGGCAATGACGGTTTGTTTTGAAGAATATTCATTCCGCCCATATCCAAAACCGCGCTGTTTGTTTCGCTCATAAGTTTGAGCGCGTCGCTTTCGTTTATCTCATGCAAGCGCACTCTGAAAAGTCCGCCTAGCGTCGCTCTCACCACTTTAGGCGAAAAAACGTCCGCCGTGTCCAAAAGATATACGTCGTCAAAGCCGCAAGCGGCTGCAGTGCGAAGTATAGTGCCGAGATTACCGGGGTCGCTCACGCCGTCGAGCAAAACCGCATTGCCCTTCGGCATAGCAAATTCGATTGACGGCATTTTGCAAATCGCCACTATGCCGTACGGCGAAACCGTGTCCGCAACATACTGTATAACTTCGTCACTCACATAATACACTTGCGCGCGCGTAAAAGCAAGAGCCACGCTAGATTTTTCGCTACACCCCTCGCCGAACGAGTGCTCGACTTCGCCTTGTCTTTGCAAGGTTGCAAGCACGTATTCGACTTCCACGCTCGACGGCATATCCTTTATTACGTTTGTCCCTTCAACCAAAAACAGTCCCGACTCTTTGCGGAACTTTTTTTGAGAAAGCGAACGCGCCTTCTTCACGAATTGATTTTTGGTGGAAGTGATGATTTCTGCCATTCTAACCGCCCTAAATATCGGCTTTCGCACTCAAAAGCGAGGACAAAAATCCGAAAACGGTTTTAAATCAATGTTGCGCATAAAACCTATGCGCAACATTGAAAAACGATTATTCTATTATGCAAGAGCGTTTTTTGCGCTGTCGCAGAGTGCCGTGAACGCTTTGGGATCGCTGATTGCGATTTCGCTCAAAACCTTTCTATTGAGGTCGATACCGGCAACTTTAAGACCGTGCATAAGAGTGGAATAACTCATACCGTTGATACGTGCTGCGGCATTGATACGAGCGATCCAAAGGCTTCTGAAATCGCGTTTCTTTTGCTTTCTGCCGACGTATGCGTACACGCCGCTCTTGAGAAGTTGTTGCTTTGCAACACGATAAAGGGAATGCTTGCCTGCATAGTAGCCCTTTGCTTGTTTCATTATTTTTCTACGCTTTTTGACTGCGTTTACTGCTCTTTTAATTCTCATTGTTCAATCTCCTTATTTGTACGGCAACAACTTTTTGAGTTCTCCGCATCTCGTTTCGTCTACGTATTCGATGGAACGAAGATCTCTCTTTCTCTTGGTTGTCTTCTTGGTAAGAAGGTGGCTGTGTGCAGAATGGCCTCTCTTGTAAAGACCGTTTGCTGTAACGTGGAAACGCTTCTTTGCTCCGCTATGTGTTTTTTGTTTTGGCATAGGTCTGCCTCCTATTTTATTTTGCTCTTGCTTGCGAGGCAAGCAACAATAGTGTCGTTATTTCTTTTGAGCCGGTGCGAGAATCGTGTAAATCATACGACCTTCTTGCACGGGCTTTTTCTCGACGGTAAACTCGCCGCCAACCATCGAGATGTAGTCATCAACGATTTTGACCGCGATTTCCGGATGTGCTTGTTGGCGTCCTTTGAGCCTTATCGACGCTTTGACTTTGTTGCCGTCCGCAAGGAATTTTGCGGTTTGTTGGGCAAGTCTTGTGGTGTCGCCGATATCGATTGTCGCAGAAAGTCGAATTTCTTTGATTTCCATCACTTTCTGATTCTTTTTGGCTTCCTTTTCGCGTTTTTGCTGTTCGTAGCGATATTTGCCGTAGTCCATCAATTTGCAGGTCGGAGGCTGAACGGAAGGCGGCGAAACCTTGCAGATGTCAAGCCCTTTTTCTTCCGCAATCGCTCGTGCATCTCGCATGGAGATAACGCCGTACTGTTGGCCGTCGTCGCCGATGAGACGCACTTCTCTGTCTCGGATTTGTTCATTGATTTGCAGTTCTTTCAAATTGCTACTCCTATACACCTCGAAAGGTTTATTACATAAAAAAGAAGTGTCGAAGCAAAGTTGCCTCAACACTTACAACTGTCCTTATCATAGACAAGACTTTTTGAAGTGAGAACCATATCGCCCAAGGCTGATGGTGAAAGGCAACACCTTTGCTTTGCTCGTATATACTAACAAAAATAGCGACCCGTGTCAATCGAAAGTCGAACATTTCCGAAAATTTATTTTATTTGTTTGGTTGCGACATAATTTTATGTCACTTTACCGCAAATAAAGATTCCCCCTTCCTCACGTGTTTCCCCGCCCGCCGTTCCCCCTCTGCATAAATTTGAGGGAACCCACGACGTCCGCTCCGCGTGGGGC
>CAVFCJ010000079.1:0-6190 GCA_963620965.1 bacterium | reverse complement strand
GAGCGAGGACGTGTTCTTTGACATTAACAAAACAATAAAAATATTGAATTTTATAACAATTTGAATGTGTTTTTGCGGAAAGTCAAAAGTCCTTCGTCACGCATTTTGCACAATTCGTTTGACATCGCGCTTCTGTCAACTGACAGGAAATCCGCAAGTTGCTGACGGTTGAACGGAATGACGATACTTGCGCTGTTTTGTTTTTTCGATTCTTGCGAAAGATAGGCAATAAGTTTCTCGCGAGTGGAGCGTTTTGTTACAAATCCGAGTTTTTTTACGAGTTGCATGTTCTTTTGAGATATGACGAAAAACAGATTTTGCACGAGTTTAGTGTGAAAATCGCACGTTGCGGTGCATGTTGAAAGAATTTTGTTTGCGTTTAGGAACAAAACTACGCAGTTTTCTATTGCGACCACGTCGTTAAGCATACCGATTCCGTCCGAAAACGCATAAGCCTCGCCGAAAATTTCGCCTGCGGATATATGCCCGAGGATGCTTCTGTTTCCCCAATAGTCGTCGCTTTGGATATAGAGCGAGCCTTCGAGCAAAACGGCGATACTGTCGATTTTTTGACCTGATTCAAAGACGAACTCGCCCTTGTTGTAAGGACGTGCAAAAGCACCGATACAAGACAAAACGGAAAGAATGTCTTTGTTGTTTATTCCGTTAAACAAATCGGACTTGCTCAAAACATTCAAGTATTTTTTCATACGCAGCAATATTGTCGACAAAGCGATAAACTTTTACATAATCTGCAAGACGAAGAATTTGAGATATTGCGTTTCTTCGGCGCAGAGTAAGGACGGGTGGTCGGGGGATTGCGATTTTATCTCGATGGTGCGCACGATTTTCCCGCTTTCTTTTGCGCTTTCGACGAGCATTTTTTCAAACAAAGGGAACGTCATATAGTGCGAGCAGGACGAAGATATGAGATAGCCGCCGCTTTTTACCAGTTTCATACCCAAAATATTGATGTCCTTATATCCTCTGTACGCATCCTTGACCTCGCTTGCGCTCTTGCAAAATGCGGGCGGATCGAGAATGACCAAATCGAATTTTTCGCCGTCGTTCTTGTATGCTCTAAGCACCTCGAACACGTCGCCGCATTTGGTGGTGATGTTGCTTATTCCGTTGAGGCGCGCGTTCTCGTTTACATTGTCGAGTGCGGTTTTGGAGATGTCACAAGATATAACCTCGTTTGCGGTGAGAGCGCAGTTGACAGAAAATCCGCCGCTGTTGCAGAAGCAATCCAAAACTCTGCCTTTTGCGTATCTGCGAGTTGCGAGTCTGTTTTCTTTTTGGTCGAGGAAATATCCCGTTTTCTGTCCGTTTTTCATGTCTACGGACATTTTCAAGCCGTTTTCGGTGACGATGATTTTGTCGGGAACTTCGCCGTAAATCACGCCCGTGCGCTCGTCAAGCCCTTCTTTAGAGCGTACGGCAACGTCGCTGCGTTCGTATATGCCTTTGGGATTGAAAATGCCTGCGAGGCTATCGACGATTTTTTTCTTTTGCTTGTCTATGCCGAGGGAAAGGAACTGGCAGACAAGATAGTCCGAATACTTGTCCACGATGAGAGCGGGAAGATTGTCCGCTTCCGCAAAAACTATGCGATAGCAATCGTCGAAGCCAAGCGCGATGCGACAATTATTTGCGGTTTTTATGCGCTCGGCGTAAAGATTTTCGTCATCGGTTTGGTTTTCGTCGCGAATGAAAATGCGCACGAGAATCTTTGAAAGGTGGTTTATATATCCTTTGCCGACAAACTTTCCGTCGTGGGTGCGCACGGTCGCGAGCGAGCCGTTTTTATCCTTGCCCTCTATGCGTCCAACTTCGTTTGCGTACACCCAACTGTGACCTTGAAGCACGCGTTTTTCTTCGCCTTTTTTGAGATATACCGTGTATGGCATAACAAACCTCTCGATATTGATGTGACAATTATAGTTTCAAAGCGGTGAAAAGTCAATCGCCTACACATTGCGCGTTGATTGCCATATCGTCGGGAATTTGCTGAAAAATAATCGGAAAAATCGCGAAAAACGCTTACGAATGAATTTTATTTGTGCTATTATAATTTAAAATAAATATTTCAAGCGAAAATCGTGTTGCATTGTGCGTAAATCCGGATTGTAGTGATTTGCCCTGTGACGCGATTTTTTTGTTGCTCGGCAAAAAAAGGAAGGGTATGGAACAGATTAAACAAAACAAAATGGCGATTATGCCCGTCAAAAAGTTGATATGGACGATGGGACTGCCCATGATAGTTTCGATGGTGCTTCAAGCGCTTTACAACGTCGTGGACAGCGTGTTCGTCGCAAATATCCCCGAAGTCGGCGCGATTGCGAATCAGGCGTTGACACTCGCGTTCCCCGTGCAAATTATGATGATTGCAATCGGTGTGGGTACTGGCATAGGCATAAATGCGTGTCTTTCCAAAAGTCTTGGCGAAAAAGATGGCGAAAAGGCGAGCAGAACCGCAGGCAACGGCATTTTCCTTGCGCTCGTCATATACGGGATGTTCCTTATATTCGGCTTGTTTTTGACGAAGTGGTTTATATCGCTGTTTTCAAAAGACGAACTCGTCGTCGAAATGGGTTCGACATACCTCAAAATATGTTGCTGTTTGTCCTTGGGTTCGATAGGCTACACGGTGTACGAAAGATTCTTGCAAGCGACCGGCAAAACTATGTATTCGACGATAGCGCAAATTGTAGGCGCGGTGTGCAACATCGTTCTTGACTATGTTTTCATTTTTCCGCTCGGAATGGGCGTTGCGGGTGCGGCTTGGGCAACGATTATAGGTCAATTCGCATCACTTTTCATCGCAATGATGTTCCACTACGTCAAAAACAAGGAAATCAGCGGAAATCCCAAGTATATCAAGCCGTCCGCAAGAATCATAAAAAACATCTATCAAATCGGCATATCGGCAGCGATTATGCAGGCTATGTTATCGGTTATGATGGCAGGTATGAACGCCATTTTGACGACGGCAAACGCCAACGTCACGATTTTGGTCGGCGCGTTCGGCATTTATTACAAAATCCAGCAAATCGCACTTTTCTCGGCATTTGGACTGTCAAACACGATTATAACCGCGCTGTCGTTCAACTACGGTATGCAGGACAAAAAGAGGGTGAGGGAAGTGATAAAACACGGAATAATCGACACTCTTATCGTCACGCTTGCGCTGTTTGTGCTGTTCGAGTGCATCGCAAATCCGCTCGCAAGGCTGTTTGCGCTTTCGCAGGATACGTCGAGCGAACTCATTGCCGTGTGCGAAAGAGCAACGAGAATAGGCGCGGCAAGTTTTGTGTTTATGGGATTTACCGTTGCCGTGCAAGGCGTTTTGCAAGCGTTCGGCTATGCCGTAAAACCGCTTGTGCTGTCCGTTTTGCGCCTTGCCGTATTCGTATTTCCCACGGCTTACGTTTTCACGCTATTCGACGGCGTTTGCGACAACGTATGGTGGACGTTCCTCATTGCCGAAGTTCTCACGGACATCGCGTCCGCAATCTTCTTGAGCGGCGCGATAAAAAAGAAAGTCAATCCTATTCCCGACGAAGCGGAAAGGGCGAACGAGCAAAATATCGACGATGTTGCGCAATAAAACTCGCACTTTTTTCGCAAATTGCGTATTGACGAATTTGCACATATGATTGATAATAATTATGTAGATAAGCGGGCGGCTTTCCGCTCAAAAGGAGGGTTTTATGAACACGATTATCACAATATCGAGGCAATACGGCAGCGGCGGAAGATTTGTCGGCAAATTGCTTGCAGAAGAACTCAATATTCCGTTCTATGACAAAGAAATCATCGCTATGGCTTCCGAAGATTCCGGCTTTGCGAAAGAGTTCATCAAGGAAAACGAGCAGAAAATGAAGGGCATATCGACTTTTGCTTTCACGTCGGGTATGTGGGGCGGAAATCTTGTAAACAACTTTGAAAATATAGAATCTAAAATCTACGCTTGTGAGGCGGACGCAATCGAAAATATCGCAAAAAAAGGCGCATGTGTGATAGTCGGACGTTGCGCTGACTATATCCTTAAAGGCAAGTGCAAATGCCTCAATGTGTTTATCCACGCCGATATGCCGTCAAGGGTGGAAAGAATCATAAAAGTGTTCAATCGTACAGACGACGCCAAGAAAGCAGAAAAACTCATCAAGGAAAACGACCGTATGAGAGCAAGACATTATCGTTACTATACGGACGGCGAGTGGGGCGACGCAGGCAATTATCACATCACGCTCAACACGTCCGCGATAGGCGTCGAAAACTGTGCCAAAATTTTGAAAGAAGCGTATTTGAGATTTGACGAACAAGAATAACAAATCGCCCGACGTTGTCGGGCGAAAATATTAATAAATCAAGTTGCAAAACGGCGCGATGGATTCCGCTATTTTGCGTTTTTTTGCGGCCTTTATGCTGCTTCTTCATTGATTTTGTCCGCTGAATCCGATGTGAACATAAGGACAATTCCTTCCAAAATCGTCACCACGCCAAGCACGATAAACACTGCGTCAATCATATACCATTTTGCAACGATAAGCAATATACCAACGATAAGCGTTGTAATCGGATTCAGCAAAATAAAGACTTTATCCTTTTTATTTGAACGCTTAAACATTGATATTTGCGTAATAAGAAAATATATAGCATAAACGCACAGCACGATGCCTAGCACCAAAAGCGCAACGTCGACGACCGTCCAACCGCAAGTTATGACAATCACGCCGAGTGCGATTTCAATTCCGCCTACAATCCATTTTTTGCACACTAGATTCAACACGCCTGCCATTGTCGCAGGCACGCCCGCGACTGTCAGTATCGCACTTGCGAAAGACGAGCGCAAAGCGCATAACAGCACGCCCGCCGCAATCAACGCAACGCCGTATACGACGTTTAGATTTTTGAGTTGCAAATTGTTTTTATCTTTCATTGTCCACCTCTTTTTGTAGATTTTCATGTTTATAAATAGTATTGTCCGAGCGTGCGAATTAATGCGTTGCAACTGAAATTTATCGATATTGCAATCGTAAATTTAATTTACGGAGAATCGTTTGGAATGTCGAACAAATGTAAGTTTTTGCACTTTATTTTGGCATAGAGTAAGGCAATTGCGTTGAATGCCAAATGAATCCGTTCTTGCATTATCCGTGGACCTTTCCTTGCGTTTGTGCGAAGAATTGAAAATGATAATCGATATACTAAGCAGTTGCAAGTGTGAGGATGCAACAGATTCACGGGGACGCTTTTTGGCACATTCCTTGCTGTGATAGAAGGCAAAGAAATGACAAAAGAGAATCTCTATAATGCCGCAATGAAAGACAATATTAAGGGCGCAAAAGCAACAAGATTTTACGGAGCGATTCAATTGTAAACGATATTTTTGAAAGACAAATATAAGTATAGCGCGCAAAAAATTCGGCAAACAATGCTAAACGAATTTGGCGCGCATATCTTTTATTATGCGAAAAATTGCGAAAGACAATATCATCGTCGTATGCACAATCGTGCTGTGTTTTATGATTACGCTTGCGCTGTGTCTGTCCTTTTCGGAAGGCGGATTTTTGAAGGTGTTTAACAAGGTCGAAAGCGAGTCGCAGACGGTGTGGGGGATTGCTTGCGGCGGATATTCGACGGTGGCGATGGCGCGGCAAAGCGCGGAAATGATAAAGACGCGCGGCGGCGCAGGATATGTCGAGAGCGGCGACAAAATCGAGATTGTGTACGCGGTGTACAAGAGCGAGGACGAGGCAAATGCCGTCCTTACAAAACTTTCGGACAAAAGTTTGCATATTAAAAAATACGACATAGCAAAAGGCAGTTTCAAGTGGTGTAAGGACGATATAAAAAGCGCGGTGGAAAGTGCGCTCGGCTACTTTCCGATTGCTTTCGACAAAATGTTTGAGTGTGCCGATTCGCTCAATGCTGGCAGTATGACAATCGATGACGCAAAAATCGAAATTAAGGTTTTATACACGCAAATAGAAGATATAAAGTCGGCTTTTTATCAAGATGTTGCAAGTTTAAACGATGAACGCATAACCCAAATCAAACTCGGTTTGGTGACGACTCTCGCGCTTTTGGATAATATAGATTTTTCAAAATCCGTCGCTTCGGTCACCTCGTCCATAAGATACCAACTGGTTCAACTCGTGCTATGCAGACAAGCGCTGATGAA
>CAVFCJ010000078.1:0-6204 GCA_963620965.1 bacterium | reverse complement strand
GTGTAACGGCGATTATTGGCCCGAACGGGTGCGGTAAGTCGAACGTTGCCGACGCTATTCGTTGGACTTTGGGCGAACAGAGCGCGAAATCATTGCGCGGTAAGAATATGCAGGACGTCATATTTGCCGGCACGGAAAAGCGCAAAAGTATGTCCTATTGCGAAGTTTCCCTCGTTTTCAACAACTCCGATCAGCATATCTTCCCGACTATGCCGTTTGAAGAAGTGGTTATCACAAGAAAACTCGACCGCAGCGGTTTGAGCGAGTACTACATAAACCACAACCGCGTGCGTATGCGCGATATTATCTCGCTTTTCCACGACACCGGTATCGGCAAGGAAGGTTATTCGATTATAGGTCAGGGCAGAGTTGCGGAAATTATGTCCGCAAAACCCGGTGATCGTCGTCAAATTTTCGAAGAAGCGGCAGGTATTTCCAAATTCCGCGCACAGCGCACTGAAGCGGAAAGAAAACTCGAAAAAACCGCCGTAAATCTCGAAACGGCAAATCAGGTTATCGACGAAATTCAAAAGCAGATAAATCCGCTCAAGAAGCAAGCGGAAACCGCTGAAAAATACTTTGCACTCAAAGACGACCTCAAAAAGAACGAAGTCAATCTCTACATCTACAATTACGAGAACAATCAGAGCATAAAGCAAAAGATTTACGACCGTTTGGCGGCGAGTGAAAAAGACCTCAAAGTCAAGGAAATGCAACTCAACGAGTGTATAAAGAAATACGACGATTGCATAAGGGAATCCGCAGGTATCGACCGCCTTTACGACGAGAGCAACAGCGAACTTCTCGCGCTCAAAGTCGACGCGGCGAAACTCGAAGGCGCAGCAGGTATTTTGCAAGAGAAAATCAAGCATATTCAAGGCGAAATTCAACGTTTCAACAGTGAATTGCAGTCCATAGACAGTCAGCTCACCGTGTCCGGTCAACTCATTCAGAAGGCGGAAGAAAAGAAAGAAGCCGAGTTCGAGATTTACCTTCAAACGAGCAGAGAAGCGGAGGCGTTGCAACAAAAATACGCTTCGCTTTCAAAATCGCTCGCAGGTGCGGAAACCGACCTCGAAGCGCGCAACATCGACTACGTCAAAGCAATCGAAGATTTGGGCGCGCTCAAATCCAACCTTTCGGGATTCATTGCCGAAAAGGGAATAAGCGATGAGAGAGCAAAGACGCTTTTATCGCTTGTAAATCAGAAAAAGGCTCGTCTTGACGAGGAACTTACCAATCTCGCCATATACGACGGAAAAGTTAAATCTACAAAGGAACGTATGCGCGCGCTTATGAGCGAGTACAACGAGGCTTTGTCCACGAAACTCGAAAATCAAGAGGCGATTCAAAGTTACGCAGATGATATCGTGAGCCTCAACTCGAAACTTGGTCTTGCGCAAGGCAATCTCAATCTTTTGACGTCCATAAAGAACGAATATTCCGGCTATCAGGACGCTGTAAAACGTCTTATGCAAGACAGCAAGCATGACCCCGTGATAGGCTCTAAGATCTGGGGCGTTCTGGCGGAAGTCATCACCGTTCCGAGCGACTTCGAAGCGGCAATCGAATACGCTTTGGGCGGCGCGATGCAAAACGTGCTTGTCGAAACCGAACGCGACGCAAGCGACCTCATCAACTACTTGAAACAAAAAGGTTACGGACGCGTTACGTTCAGGCCTTTGACATCTTGCCGTCCTCGTCCGCTTACGAGCGAAAACAGGGGCGTACTCACCGAACCGGGTTGCTACGGTTTGGCAAGCGATCTCATCAAATACGACAAGAAATTCGACGGATTCGTGCAAACGCTTTTGGGCGGTACGGTGGTCGTAAACAACATCGACAATGCAATTCGAATCTTCAAAAAATACAATCAATCTATAAAAATCGTGACGCTTGACGGTGAAATTTTCTCGCGCGGCGGCGAAATTACGGGCGGTTCGAGAAGGTCGCAAACGCAAGGTTTGCTCGCGCAAGAAAAGAAAATCGAACAAGCGCAAGCGAATCTCGAAAAAATCAAGAACAATATTGCGCTTCTCAACAATCAACGCGCCGAACGCGAGCAAGAACTCAAAGATTTGACGGATAAAATCGAGCAACTCAATCAAGAGATAAGCGAACTTCGCATCGAAAACAGCCTCAACGAGGACAAGTCAAAACAAGCCTACGAAGTTACGCAATCCTTGCAAGAGGAAATTTCAAAAAACGCCGAAGAATACGAAATCGTCAAGGCGAGAATCAAGGAACTCGACGAAAAAATCAGTTCTATCGACGAACTCGAAAAGGTCGTTGCCGAAAAGAAAGAAGAATATACTTCTATGCTTGAAAGTTCCAAGAATGTCAGCAGCGAGCAAAAGAGCGAAAGAGAAGTGATGGCAGAGCATGTGACCGAAATTCGAGTCAAACTTGCGGGACACAAGAGCATTTTGGACGCTTGCGATCAGGATTTGTTCCGTTATAGGCGTGAAAGAGAAACCCTCGAAGACGAGAAACTTGACATTATCGCAGCTTTGAAACTCGAGCAACAAAACCTCGACAACATCACCAATGCACCCGAAAAAACTACGTTCTCGAAAGAGGATGAGGCTCGAATATCCGCTCTCGAATCGCAAATCGCCGACCTCAGCACGAGAAAGCGCACAATATCCGACGAAATCGTATCCCTCGATCAAGAAAAAACTCGTATCACCGACGAGAGAATGTCAATCAACGAGAAGAAAGTGCGCGACGAGAATATGCTCGAAAACGTGGACATCGAAATGCGCACGCAACAACAACACATTCTCGAAGAATACGATTTGACGTACGCAAGCGCGGTTGAGTTCAAAGACCCCGAGTTTAAAGCGTACGGTGCGCTGACGGTTATATCCGAACTCAAAAAGTCCATAAATCGACTCGGCGACGTCAACCCGCTCGCGCTTCAAACCCTCAAAGAAACAGAGGAAAGATTGCAAGAGCAGACTACCTATCGCGACGATATTCAAAAGGCGTACGACGACATAGTTACGATAATCAACGAACTTACGGGCGAAATGCAAACCAAATTCTCTGACGCATTCGACCAAATCAGCGAGAACTTCAAGGACGTATTCCAACAACTGTTCGGCGGTGGTAAGGGCGAGTTGCGCCTCAACATGCAGGACACGGACGACGTGCTCGAGGCAGGCATTGACATATATGCGCAACCGCCGGGAAAAAAACTGCAAAACATCAGTCTTTTGAGCGGCGGCGAGCAAGCGTTGACGGCAATCTCGATTCTATTTGCAATCTTGAAACTCAAACCGATGCCGTTCTGCGTACTCGACGAAATCGAAGCGGCACTCGACGACGCAAATGTCAACTTGTTTGCGGAATTCCTCAAAAAATTCAGCGACTATACGCAGTTTATCGTCATCACGCACAGAAAACCGACCATGCGCCACGCAGACACGATTTTCGGCGTTACGATGGAAGAAAAGGGCGTAACTAAGATTGTTTCGATTGAGTTTGAGGAAGCGGCGAAACACGCAAAATAATCGGCGCAAAGGCAACTTTTTGCGCCGGATGCAAAACACTTGTCACCCATCTTTTCAAGATGGCTTGACAAATATTTTGGCGCAAACGTCCTGTCACAAACAAATCAGAGCATTTGTTTGTGACGTAAGGGGTTGCAACTTTGAGACGGCTCGGCAGTTGCAACGACACAAGTAGATGCTCACAAC
Source organism: bacterium (assembly GCA_963620965.1). Classification (GTDB taxonomy): domain Bacteria; phylum Bacillota; class Clostridia; order Christensenellales; family CAG-917; genus CAG-475. The sequence goes on along the minus strand of CAVFCJ010000078.1, from coordinate 2,503 downwards.
GATTCCTCGTCGTTGCATATTATTCGGCTCCGCCTGTCTACGAGCAACGTTTGGGTGGCTACGAAGCCGAATAATTCAAAAATATCAAGCAGACAATCTTGCGAAACCGATGTTTGAGTAAAATGTTTTGCTTAAATCGATAGCAAAGATTTTCTGCGCGATTAGAAAAGCAAAATGCAAATGCGGTTTATGACAATAAATTTTATTTGTTGACATCACCGCAATGACGAATTTTGCGCAGGCTCCGCCTGTCTACGAGCGACGTCTCGGAGGCTGCAAAACCGTATGATTCTAAACTTATGTAGTGTAAGTTACATAATATATTTAGGTGCACTATGGGATTTTTTCAAAAAATCGTACAAGGGATAAAGAAAACCAAAGACGCGTTTTCAAAGAAATTGTTTTTTGCTTTCTCGGCAAGAGAACTCAACGACGAGTTCTATGAGAATCTCGAAGAAGCGTTGCTCACCGCAGACGTCGGTATAACCGCAACCGAAAACCTTATCGACGAACTCAAAGACGAGATTTTCAAACGCAAAATCAAGAAACCCGAAGACGCAAAAGGCGTTCTTGCCGAACTTATGATAGAGGACATCGACTACGATATTCCAGAATACGAATATCCGCTCGTCATATTGCTTTCGGGCGTAAACGGCGTGGGCAAAACCACTGCAATCGGCAAACTCGCGCATATGTTCAAAGAGCAAGGACATTCGGTTGTCGTCGCCGCCGCAGATACGTTCAGAGCCGCCGCAAGCGAACAACTCGAAGTGTGGGGCGAGCGCGCGGGCGTGAGAGTTATCCGTCACAACGAGGGCGCAGACCCCGCGGCTGTCGTGTTTGACGCGATTTCTTCCGCAAAAGCAAAGGGTAACGACGTGATTTTGGTTGATACCGCCGGCAGGCTTCACAACAAAAAGAACCTTATGGCGGAACTTCAAAAGATTTGCCGCGTGGTCGAGCGTGAATTACCGAACGCGGACTTCCGCAAATATCTCGTTCTCGACGCAACGACGGGACAAAATGCGGTGTCGCAAGCGGAAATATTCAGCGAGGACATCGACACGGACGGCATTATCCTCACCAAACTCGACGGAACGGCAAAGGGCGGCGTGGTGCTTGCCATAAGCGAGGAACTCGGACTTCCCGTCGTGTACGTCGGCGTCGGCGAAAAAATCGACGATTTGATTCCTTTCGACGCAAAAGACTTTATCAACGCGTTGCTCTAATAAAATCAAAAAAACCGCGTTAGATTATCGAAAAATCTTTGATTTGAGAGAAATTATGAGAATTGAAAACTTTGAATCGTTCGACAAAAAACAAATTGCAACGTACTTTTGGACGGACGTTGAAGGCGAACCAAAAGGCATAGTGCAACTTTGTCACGGAATGTGCGAACATCTCGGAAGATACGACGATTTTGCGAAATTTTTGAACAAAAACGGATATATCGTTTTTGGCGACGACCACCGCGCGTACGGTCGCACCGACAATAACAGTGGGTATTGCAAGGGCGATTTTGTCAACGATACGATAAAAGACCTCGATTTCCTTGCAAAAAAGGTTAAAGCCGAATATCCGAATTTGCCGATTGTGTTTATCGGTCACAGTTACGGAAGTTGCCTTGCGCAAAGATACGTTCAACTCAACCCCGACATAGTCGGTTGCGTGATGACGGGAACGGGAAGCGCGCCGCATTTTGCTTGCGCTTTGGCAAGCGTAGTTCTTGCGCCGATTTCCGCTCTTATGCCGAAAGTCGGAATCGCTATGAGCGAGAGTGCGAACAACAAGGGCTTTTCGGACACGGATATTCCGCACGCTTGGCTCACGAAAGACAAAGAAATAAGACGAATTTATGCAAACGATAATTTGAGCGGCGGAAAAGCGTCGATGTCGTATTATTATCATTTTGTCAAACTTATGAGCGTTTGCACGAAAAAATCGAATATCAAAAAGATTGACAAAAATTTGCCGATTGCGATATTGTGCGGAAAGGACGATCCGTGCGGATTGAAAGGGAAAATGCCCAAAAAAGTTGCGGATTCGTACAAAAAAGCGGGCATAAAAGACGTTTTTCTCAAACTTTATGAAAACGACCGTCACGAAGTTCTCAACGAAACCGACAAGGACGTCGTGTACAATGATATACTCGTATTTTGCGACCGAGTTTGCGGTGCGAAATAATAACAACAAATTATAGATTGCGCTTTTAAGTCATAGGTTCGTCCTGTGGCTTTTTTATTGACTAATTTTTGCGTTTGTTATATTATGAACTTGCTACAAACTAAATATTGTAAACATTCGCACTTTACTTTGGTAACAGGTGCATTTTTCGCATAGCATATAGCGAGTGTTTACGTTTGTGTTAGTTTGTAGCAAAACAGCGGAATGCACTTGTTATATTTTTTTTGTGCAAATCCAATTTCCGCTTGTAACAGAGGAAAAAGTGTTTTCAAGTATTGTTTCGGCATCTAAGGCGTGGATTGTCTTTTTAGTCTTAGGA
>CAVFCJ010000077.1:0-6214 GCA_963620965.1 bacterium | reverse complement strand
CAAATATCTTGTATATTTATTTTAATATATCGCATCTCAAAACAAAAACAATTAGTTTTATTTGCTACATTTCATGAAAAACGGTCTTGCGAAATTGCAGAACCGTTTTGTTGTGTTTAATTCGATTCGGCGTTTTATACATGTGTTTTTCGCAGATAAAACGCTCGTTTTGTGGTTATCTGAACATTTTGAGTTTGTTGTGGACAACCTCGATGTCGAGTTTTGTGTCCTCGATAATTTCGCCGTCAAGTTCGAAGCGGCTGTCGTCGAGCGCTTCGATTGTGACTTTCTTTGCGGTGTATTCGCCGCCCCAATCTGTGTCGACGTGTTTGCCTTTGAGGAATTTGAAAAGGCGGAAAATGATTTTGCTCTTTTTCATTTCGCTGACATAGCCGACACTCAAAAGTCCGTCGTCAACAACCGCGTTCGGACAAATGGGAATGCCTCCGCCGATAAATCCGCCGTTGCCGATGCCTATCATAAACACGCTCGTGTCTTTGGTCACGCCGTCCGCCGTTATGCGAAGGTGATGGAATCTCGTGTGCAAAAGCGTGTAGAAAAGCGAATAGTAATACGCCGCTTTGCCCTTCAAGGTTTTGCAGTTTGCGTATTTGAGCAACACGTCCACGTCCATACCGCCGCCGCCGACGTTGAGGCAACGATATTTGCCGAGTTCCATATAGTCCACATAAACGACTTTGCCTTTGAGAATGGTTTGCGTCGCTTCCTTGACGTTGGTGGAGTGACCCGATTTCTTGATAAAATCGTTTCCGCTTCCGCACGCGATGAATCCGAGCGTGATGTTGTCGAAGTTGTCTATGCCGCAAAGCACTTCGTGGAACGAGCCATCGCCGCCCATAACCACGATGTTCGTATCTGGAGTTTGGGACAATTCTTTGGCGATTTCGGTTGCGTGTCCTGCGTATTCCGTTTTATGAACGACGTATTCGGCATTGTTATTCTTGAAGATTTCCTCGACGGTTGCAAGCGCTTTCATACTCTTGCCCTTTCCGCCCTGGGGATTGACGATTATGTGATACATAATGCCCTCCGTTGTTTATTTGTATTAAATATACAAGTCCATTTTAACACTTATGCTCAAAAAGTCAACTTATTGCGAGTTGTGCGACAAAATGTATCATATCTCGAACGTTTGTATGGCAACTCAGTCACGGTTTTCAAACTGCAATTCGTAGAGTTTGTGATAATATCCCTTGTTTTTGAGCAACTGCTGGTGCGTGCCTTTCTCTATGATTCTGCCGTTTTGAAGCACGATAATCTGGTCGGCATGCTGGATTGTCGAAAGTCTGTGCGCAACGACGAGCATAGTGCCGATATTGCGGATATTTTCAAGCGATTTTTGTATTACGACTTCGGTTTCGGTGTCGATATTCGCAGTCGCTTCGTCGAGAATGAGAATCTGCGGCTTGTGGAGCACCGTTCTTGCAAACGAGAGAAGTTGGCGTTGACCTTGCGAGAAGTTTTCGCCTCGCTCAATGACCTCCTCGTCAAGACCGTGCTCCTGCGAAGATATGAAGGTGTCTGCGTTGACGTACTTGCACGCCGCCTCGATTTCCTCGTCGGTGAACGATTCGTCATTGAGAGTGATGTTGCTTCGCACCGTGCCGCTGAAAAGGAACACGTCTTGAAGCATCTGCCCTATTCCCCTGCGCAGAGAATGGATATCGATCGTGCTTATATCTCTGCCGTCAATGAGGATTTGACCTTTTTGAATCTCGTAATTGCGCACTATTAGGGAAAGAATTGTGGTTTTCCCCGCGCCCGTCGCGCCTACAAACGCACACGTTTCCTTCGGATCTATGGTGAAAGACACGTCTTTGAGAATCCAATCCTCGTCCTTGTATGCAAACCACACGTTCTTAAACTCGATTTTGCCCTCGAATTTGTCCACCGTCACGGCGTCTTCTCTGTCGCGGATTTCGGGTTTTACGTCGAGCAAGTTGAACAATCTTTCGGAAGCGGTTGTCGCCTTTTGCAAGTTGTTGAGTTGGTCTGCGAGATTCTGTATCGGGTTGAAAAACCTTGAAAGATACAGATAGAAAGCAACTATCATACCTGCGTCGAGCCCGAATTCCATACCTAGCCAGAACGTCACCGCAATGGAACTGATGTACAAAAGCGTTATGAACGGACGATATATGCCGAATGCAAGCACGACGGCGTATCTGGATTTGCGCAAATTCTCGTTCTTTTGCAAAAACTCGTCGTCCTTCTTCTTTTGACGGTTGAAAATCTGTATGAGTTTCATACCCGACAGGTTTTCGTTGAGAAATGTGTTGAGGTCTGATATATACTGACGCTCTTTCGTAAAGACCTTGCGCACGATTTTTCTGAACACGAACGAGGTGACGAACACCACGACGATAAAGGCGAGCATTACGAGCGAGAGTTGCCACGATATGTATAGCATAATGCCGTAAACGCCAACGACCGTGAGTACATTGCGGATTACGTTGACAATGACGTTCGTAAACAAGTCGGACATCGACGCCGTATAGGAAGCGACGCGCGTAACGAGCGAGCCGACGGGCATTTCGTCAAACTGATTTTGCGACAACTTTTCTATATGCTCGAAAACTTCGGTGCGAAGCGTGTAGATTATGTTTTGTCCCGCTTTTTGCAACAACATAGATTCCCAAACGAGAAACGCTTGGTTGAATACGCCTATGGCAAGGTAGGCAACCGCCATACCTATGATAAATTCGATGTTTATTTGGTCGGATTTGAGGTTGTTGGTGATTCTGCTCACGAAAAGCGGCAGAATAATGTCCAACACCACGTTTACGAGAATGAGAAGCATTGCGCCGACAAATCTTGCCGTTTCGGGTTTGAGATAATGCCATATGCGCTTGTACATTTCTTTTGAAGGGATGTGAACGTCGCCTTTGAGTTTTTCGACTTCCGATTGCATTACGCCTCACCTCCTTCCACTTCTCTTTCGAGTTTTTGCAAGTACACCATCTTTTTGTAAGTCGGCGAGATTTCTTCAAGACGTTGCGGCGTGTCGAACGCTTCGACTTCGCCCTTATCGAGCACGAGAATCTTGTCGAGATGGGACACCGTAGACACGCGCGAAGCGATGACGAGCGTAGTTTTACCCTTGCGCTGATTTTGGATGTTTGCAAGTATCGTTTCTTCCGTCTTTACGTCGACGGCGGACACCGAATCGTCCAAAATCATAATAGGTGCGTCTTTTATGTACGCGCGCGCAATGGATATACGCTGTTTTTGTCCGCCCGAAAGGGTCACGCCTCTCTCGCCCGACACGGTTTCGTATCCTTCCGTAAATTCCTCGATGTTCGAGTGAACGTCGGCAAATTTCGCTGCGTCGTACACCTTGTCCATATCGAGATTCTCGCACGAGAATGCGATGTTGTTTTTTACCTTGTCGCTGAAAAGGAAATTGTCTTGCGGAACGTAGCCTATTGCGTTGCGCAAGCTGTCGATGTCGCAATCCATGATGTCGTGACCGTCAATGAACACCTTGTCTCTTTCTACGTTGTAGAGGTGTAAAAGCGTGTTGACGAGCGTTGTTTTGCCACTTCCTATCTTGCCGACGATTCCAACGCTTTCCCCCACCTTGATTTCGACGCTTACATTTTTAAGCACGTTTGAATCGCAGTTAGGATAAGCAAAAGAGAATCCGTCGAACTTGATTTTCCCTTTTACGTCTTCGAGAACGACGGCATTTTGAGGGTTGCGGATTTCTTCATCTTGATCGAGAAAATTGGTTATACGTTTGAGCGACGCTTTCGAGCGAGAGCGCATAGTCACGACCTGTCCGAGCGCAATCATCGGCCACACCAAAGTGTCGAAATAGCCGACGAACGTGATAAGTCCGCCTGCCGTCATATCTATCGTGTGACCGAATATCGAAACGGGCGAACCCGTGACGTATTTGTACACGAAATAACCGCCCAAACCCAAAATGAGCGCCATAATCGCCGATATAATCACCGAGATGATTGCGTCGAATACGACGGACACCTTGACAAGTTCGATGTTTGCGTCCTTGTTGCGCTTTGCGATTTTTGCAAAGGCGTGAAGTTGTTGAGTTTCCTTGACAAACGCTTTTATGACGCGTATTCCCGTGAAACTCTCTTGCGAAAAGTCGTAAAGTTTGTCAAATTCCGTTTGGCGTTGTTCCCATTTCAGAGCCATAAACTTTTCGACGAGCATACCCCACACGATGATGAGTGCAAGTGGTAGCAAAAGGATACAGGACAGCACCCAGTCAAGCGAAAACATCTTGTAGAGCGCAAGCACGGAGAGGAACATTGCGTCCACGAGCATAACCGAACCCCAACCGAAAAATTCCTCTATCGTTTCAAGGTCGGTGGTGAACCACGCCATAACCATGCCTACTTTGTTTTCGTGGTAATAGCGTTGAGAAAGCCTTTCACTTTTGAGGAACATGTTGTGTCGCAAATCCGCTTCTATTCTCTGCGAGGCATTAAATATGGAAAGTCTCCACATAATGCGTCCGAAAAACATAACGAGCGCAACCACCATAACGCCGAGAATGATCTCTTTGAGCGCGTCGGTATCGATGCTTCCTCCGCCGAACATATCAACGAGTTTCCCGAGATATTCTGGTATAAAAAGTTGGAACACGTCAACGGCGACGAGCCCTACAAGCCCGATTAAAAACAGCCAACAGTACTTGGCATAATATTTGTTGATATATTTTCCAAACAGCATAAACTAAATTTTTGCGCAAAAATCCGTTCGTTTTGCGCGATATACGGTCTTTACGAAAAAGCACACATAAACCCCGCTTGCCAAAATGTCGACATCTCGAATTTTGCCAAACGGGGTTTGATGTCAAACCCTCAAAATCGTTTTTTGAAAACGATTTCGATTTTTACATAATTTCGCGGTAGATAGCCTCGATCTCTTTTTTACCCCAAACTTGCGGGCAGGGATAAAGGGGATTTGCTTCCGCATATGCGTGCGCTATCATACGAGGCAAACGTTCTTCTTCGATAAGTTTGCCGCCGTCGCGTGACAAAATCTTGGTGGGGATGTTCATCGAAGCATTCATGTCTTCGATCCACTTTATGAACAAATTTGCTTTTTCTTCATTGGTCTTGCCGCCGAGGTTGATGCAATCGGCAAGTTGAGCGAGTTTCTTGTGCGCGGATTTGCCGTATGCTTTCAAAACGTGCGGAAGGATGACTGCATTTGCAAGACCGTGAGGTACGCCGTATTCGCCTCCGAGCGTATGCGCAACTGCGTGGACGTAACCAACGTATGCACGCGTGAACGCTTTTCCTGCAAGATATGCGGCCTTTTGCATCTCCACTCTCGCTTCGAGGTCGTCGCCGTGGTCGTAGGCTTGTTTGAGGTATTTGTGGATGAGTTGCACTGCCTCGACAGCCTCTTTCTTGGTTTGTTTCGTGTTCTCGCCGCCGATGTACGCTTCTACCGCATGAGTGAGAGCGTCCATACCCGTCGTAGAGGTAAGGTGAGGCGGAAGAGATTTTGTGAGTTCGGGGTCCATAACGACGTATCTCGGAATGAGGAACGGATCGTTGATGGGGTATTTTTCGTGCGTTTCGGGGTTGGAGATAACCGCGGCAAGCGTTGCTTCACTGCCCGTGCCCGAAGTTGTCGGGATTGCAACGAGCGGAGGAAGTTTGTGACCCGTAATCATAATTTTAAGCACGCCTTTCATTTGCGGAACGCTCTTTTTGGGGCAAGCGACTCTTGCGCCGATTCCTTTTGCGCAGTCCATTGCGCTGCCGCCGCCGAGTGCCACAATTGCATCACAGTTGTTATCGTGATACATTTTGAGTCCGTCTTCGATGTTTTGAATGGTCGGATTCGGAACGACGTCGTGATAGCAGCAGCTCTTCATACCCTCTGCTTCGCACGCAGCCATAATGGGGTCTGCCTTTCCGCTTGAAAAGAGGAATCCGTCGGTGACGATAAGAATGCTCTTAAAGCCGTTGTCCTTCAAGAATTTGGGGAGTTGAGAAATACTACCCGGACCGGACAAGGTCTTTTTGCATTGATTCCACGGCAACAAAAACATTGCCAAACGCATTGATTGCTGGAAGATACGGCAACCCATCTTAGTAAAAATGTTCATTGTTTTCCTCCGAATGCGGCGAAAGCCGCATATATTGAGTATTAATTAACGATATTTTAGCACTAAACGTATAAATACACAAGAATTAATTAATAATTA
>CAVFCJ010000076.1:0-6261 GCA_963620965.1 bacterium | reverse complement strand
GGGCTTGCGCGGTTAGTGATTGCGAGAACAAGTGCGGTTTTTGTCAATCGCCCAAAAGTTTTAGTTTCTGTTTAGGGGATTCCCACGCTACGCTCTGAATGACGACGTGGGCGATTGACTTTGCCGCATCGCCGTTTGAGCAATAGCTCGTCGCTTGCGGCGAGCGTTGGATTGTAAATGAATTTTATTTGTTATACTCGCGCTTTAAATGGTCGTAAGCGTTTTGAGTGCAAACTCTGCCTCTCGGCGTGCGGCTGATAAAGCCGAGTTGAATCAAGAACGGTTCCACAACGTCCTCGATGGTGCTCGCTTCCTCGCCCGTTGCCGCCGCAAGAGTTTCCAATCCCACAGGACCGCCGCCGAATTTGTCGATTATAGCCTCTATAACCGTGCGGTCGGTGATGTCGAGTCCGAGTTCGTCAACGTCCATAAGCGTAAGCGCTTTCTTCGTGATGTCGAGAGTGATTCTGTCCAGTTTTTCATACTCTGCAAAATCGCGGACGCGGCGCAAAAGCCTGTTTGCGATACGCGGCGTACCTCTTGAACGCTTCGCTATTTCGAGTGCGGCGGATTCGTCGATTGCTATGCCGAGAATACCGCTCGAACGCATAACGATGCGTTTGAGTTCCTCATCCGTGTACATTTCGAGACGAAGGGACATTCCGAAACGGTCGCGCAACGGACTCGAAAGCATACCTGCCCTTGTAGTCGCGCCTATAAGCGTAAAGCGTTTGAGCGGAATGCGAATGCTTCTCGCCATAGGACCCGTACCCGTCACGAGGTCGAGCGAAAAGTCCTCCATAGCGGGATAAAGCACTTCTTCGATGTTGCGGTTGAGCCGATGTATCTCGTCGATAAACAGCACGTCGCCCTTTTCGAGGTTGGTCAAAAGCGCCGCAAGGTCAGCTGCCTTTTCGATTGCAGGACCGCTCGTCACTCTGATTTGCGAGCCGAGTTCCCCTGCGATGACGTGCGCAAGGGTCGTTTTGCCGAGTCCGGGAGGACCGTAAAGCAAAACGTGGTCGAGAGCGTCGTTTCTTGCCTTTGCCGCAGAAATGAACACTTCGAGATTCTTTTTGATTTTGGCTTGACCGACGTATTCGTCCATCGTATGCGGACGAAGGCTGTTTTCCTGTTCGTCCTCCTCGATTGTGAGCGAACTCACGATGCGATTGTCTACGTCGAAGTCTTGATTTTCTTTTGTGAATTGTGATTTGATCATATATGCACCTTTGCGGCGTTTTAGCCTAGTTGTTTCAGGCAGTACGAAATGATGTTTTCAACGCCTTTTACCGCTTTGCTCGCTTCGGTTGCGGCACGCACCGCTTCCGTCTTTGTAAGCCCCAAACTTTCAAGCGCAAACACAGCGTCCGCTATGTCGTCGCCCAAAGCCGCGTCTTGATGATTGTCGAAAAGCGTGATGTCGTCCGCCGCCTGCTCGCGCAAATTGAGCACGATGAGTTCCGCCGTCTTTTTGCCCAGTCCTTTGATTTTGCAAAGAGTTTTGACATCGCCGCTTGCGATTGCAACGGTGAGCGTTTTGAGGTCGTAACCGCCGAGAATCTGCATTGCGAGTTTGGGACCTATGCCGCTGATTTCGATGAGGCGCATAAACAGTTTTTTTTCGTCCATGCGAGAAAAACCGTACAGCGACATCTCGTCTTCGCGGACGTACAGATATGTGTAAACCTTCGTTATTTCGCCGACAGCAACATCCGAAAGCGTGTTTCCGCTCACGCCGATTTCGTAGCCTATGCCGTTGTTGTCAACGACAATGGACGTAAAAGTTTTGTCAACGATTTTGCCTTGTATATAGTTGTACATATTTCACCTTGTCGTGCGTTGTTTTGTTAAAAAAGCGGCGAGGTTATTGAACCTTGAAATTGCCCGCAATACGGCTCGTTTGAGCGTGGCATATGGCAACAGCCAAAGCGTCCGCCGCATCGTCGGGGCGAGGCACGCTTTTGAGTTTGAGAAGAACTTGCACCATATGTTGCATTTGGATTTTGTCCGCGCCGCCGTAACCCGTGACCGCTTGTTTAATCTGATTTGGCGTATACTCGTACACTTCCTTGCCGAGCGACTTCACCGCCGTGAGCAAAATCACGCCGCGCGCTTCGGCAACCGGTATACCCGTGGTGATGTTCTTTGAAAAAAACAGTTCCTCGATAGACACGTTGTCGGGCTTGTAGGTTTGGATAAGTTCCTTTACGCCGTCTTCGAGTTGTTGCAGTCTTTGGGGCAAAGTGCATTCTTTGGGCGTGGTGACAACGCCGTAATCGATTACGGAATAGTTGCCTTTCACCGAGGTTATCACCCCGTACCCCATAGTCGCAAGACCTGGGTCGATGCCCAAAATCACCATATTTTCACCTTTGTATCGCGCTGTTTATTGCTATTTTTTTGTATTTTTTACCTTGTTTTTTTACTTAGTTACAATCGAATTTTCGTTGGTTTCGTCAAACACGAGCGTAGCGTTTTCAAGCGGCAAAGTGCCGACTTCGTCGAGTTTTTCCTTGCTCTTTACGTTGCGATTTCCGCACTTCAAAACGTAGCCGTCCGTCGTCTGAAAAGCGTGTTCGACTTTCTCTTTTCTGTCGCCGAAAACGTCGTATTTGTCGCTTCTCCAGCCTACATATACGTCCTTTCCGACGTACGAATCGGCGATTTTCCCGACGAGATGGCAAAGATTAATCTCATATCCGTCCTCTGTCGTCGCAAAGAGTTTTCCACCCTCGAAGGCGAGTTTTGCCTTTTCAAAAGCGTAGCCCGAGTCAAACGCTTGCGCCGCCCATATATTGTCGGGATTTGCGCATATCTGCTCGTACGTTCCTATCTGCTTTACCTGTCGATAGTGCATAACGACGATTCTTTTTGCAATCGAGATTGCCTCTTCATAGTCGCGCGTCGCAAAAATCACGCATTTGCCGTCTTTTGCAAAATCCTGCAAAGCGGGTGCGACTTCTTGCCATAAAACCACCGCTTCGTCTTTGTCCAAACCTTTGGTTATATCGTCGATAAGCACGACTTTGCAATCTCGCAAAAACAATCTTGCGATTGCGAGCCGCTTTTTGTCGATAAGTGAGAGTTTGCGCGCCCTCGAATAGAGGGATGCGGTTATCCCCGCCCTATCTGCGCACGCCTTGGCTTTTTGGTCGATAACGTCCTTGTCTACGCCTCTTATTTTCAAAGGATAGGCAAGGTTAAAATAGCACGAGCGATTTGCAAACAACGCAAGGTCGTCAAAAACCATAACCACGTCGTCGGGCTTTTTTGCAAGCGGTTCGCCGTCGAAAAGGATTTCCCCTTCGAAGTCGGTTACGCCTGCCACGACCTTCAAGAACGTGGTTTTGCCGCTTCCGTCGTCGCCCAAAAGCGCGACGATTTCGCCGCCTTGTATAGTCATATCCGTAGAGGCAAGCACCCTTGCCCCGTACAGATACTGTTTGCTTACGCTCTTCAATTCAATCATTGTCAAATGATGTATTTTGCCGACTTCTTGGGCGCGTTTTCGAGTTCCTCTTTCTTTGCTTCGTAGCCCTTTCTGTCAAACATAGCGTAGGTTGCGTTCTTGCCTTCCTCGACGCCCGGTTGGTTGAACGTGTCGATGTTGAGCATCTTGCCGCAGTATGCCGTTTCGAGTTGGAAGAACATAAGAAGTTGACCGATGGTGTTTGCGTTCACTTCGTCGAGCATAATGGTGCGATTCATATGTTTAGAGCGAGTGAGCGCGTATTCGGTCGCTTCCCTTTCGGTGTTGATAAGTTCGCCCATAGTGTGACCGCAAAGGAAGTTTACGTCCGCAAATTCTTCCGCGCCGTCTGCGATGACCACGTCGCCTCTGTACTTCTTCACGCCGATGAACGTGACGACCTTGTCGAACGGACCTTCGGTGTAAAGTTGCACTTGCGAGTGTTGGTCGGTAACGCCCAAAGACTTGACGGGGGTTTGACCTTTATGCACTACGTTGCCGTCGAAATCCACCGCTTTTCCAAGACTCTCGCCCCAGAGTTGGCAGTACCAGTCCGCCATAAGTTTGAGGCTGTCCGCATAAGGCATCATAACGGAGATGTTCTTGCCCTTTTGTTCCATAGCGATATATTGAAGCACCGCCGCCATAAGCGCGGGATTCTTGTAGGGGTCGGACGAATTGCACGCCTTGTCCATATCCGCCGCGCCTCTCAAAAGGCCGATGATGTCTATGCCCAGCACCGCCGCGGGAAGAAGTCCGACGGGGCAAAGTTCACTGAAACGTCCGCCCACTCCGTCGGGTATGTAATAGGTTTTGAAGCCCTCTTTCTTTGCAAGTTTGATGAGGTTGCCCTTGCTTTGCGAAGTGGTTGCGATGATGTGTTTTGCCCAGTCGTCACCGCATCTCTTTTTCAAAATGTCGGTGATGATGAGATATTGGCTCATCGTTTCGCTCGTAGCGCCGCTCTTTGTGATGACGTTGAACATAGTCTTTTCAACGTCGATAACGTCCAAAAGCGCAAGCATCCGTTCGGGGTCTACGTTGTCCTCGACATAGAATTTCACGCCGCGCTTTTTTTGGTCGAGTTCGTTGTATCTGAAATGGCAAAGCGCATTGAACACCGCCATAGGACCGAGCGCGCTGCCGCCGATACCCAAAACCACGAAGTTCTCGTAATGCGCTCTCACTTCCGCCGCAGTGTAGATGATATCTCTGACGACTTCCTCTTGATTGTACGGAAGTTCCGCCCAGCCCATCCAGCCTGTGCCGCGATTCTTCTCGAAGTACGCATAACTGTCCTGCGCCTTGTCGAGAACGGACTCTATTTCTTTCTCGGTGATGCCTTGCTCGCCGATGGACGATTCCATCATATTGTTGAAATCAAACTTGATTTGCATAGCGTTTATGCCTCCAAAATGTTTTTAAGATATTGCACGGATTCCGCGATTTCGTCGACGGAATCGTAATTTCCTGCGTACTGCTCGATGATAAGCGGTCCGTCGTAGCCGACGTCTTTGAGCCTTGCCACAAGTTCCTTGAACGGAAACTCACCCTTGCCCACCATCGTTATTTGACCGTCTTTTACGTCGCTGACGTGAACGTTGGTAAGGTCGTTGCCCATGACGTCGATATACTCTCGCCAATCGTAACCCGACTGTCTTGCTTGCTTAATGTCCAAAACGGTGCCGATACTGCTTGCATACGGCTTCATTTGCCTGTAAAACTCAGGTGAATCGAAAGTTGCCCAATGCACGTTTTCAAGGCAGAGTTTTATGCCGTACTCGCTTGCGATCCCGCCGAGTTTTGTCATACGCTCGCCCACGAACTTTGGGTCAATGTACACACTTTGTTTCAATCTCGCTTGTGCGTGAAAAGTGTATGCTTTTGCGCCGAGCGTTCTTCCCGCCGACAGCACCAAGCGGAATATTTCTTCCGCGTCGTTGTAAGTACGAGGCGCTTTGTTGAACAGTTGCGGCTCGAACTGTGTGTTGAGCGAGTGTATCGAATAAATGTCAAAATCGCCTTTGCGTTCTTTAAGAAGTTGCGCAAAGGCGTCTCTATACTCGTAAAACGTGGTTAGGAACACCTCGCAAGTGTCCGCCCCTAAACGTTTAATGACCGAGAACGAATCCTCGGTCAAAACTTTTGTGAAAAACGTTGCCGTCGATATGCCGACTTTCATTTATTCTTCTTCGCCCTCTACTTCTTCGTCGTAGACGTTGGGCGTTCCTTTTTTGTCCTTGCCCCAAATGTCTTTTTGCTTTCTCATCTGTCCGAGCAATTTGGGAATAACCTCGTCGAGATTGTCAAACGGAGAGCCGCTCATCGCGCTTGCACGATATGATATGCCCTTGCTTGTGACGACCATATCCGTGGTGTAATCGCCGTTTTCGTAGGTCACGGTGAACTTAACTTCCGCGTTTTCGTCCTCAAAACGTCTTTCGAGTTTTGCGCACTTTTTTTCGGTGATTGCTCTGAGTGAATCACTGGGATTGTAATTCTTGCCGAATATTTCGATTCTCATAAAGTAACCTCCAAATTCTTTATACTTGCATTATAGCAAGTTTTATATTTAATTTCAAGAGATAAATTGATAATTTATATTAATTCATTCTTACCTCGCAGAAATTGTTCTTCCCCTACAAGAATTTTGCGGCGTGTACCCTAAAAACACATCACCCCTTCCCTTCGGGCTTTCCCCTATTGCTCAAACAAACGTCATTTCTCTACAAAATTGCACATCGTTCGCAAGAGGGGAAGTCGGCACTCACATAGATAGGTATCGTTCT
>CAVFCJ010000075.1:0-6494 GCA_963620965.1 bacterium | reverse complement strand
CCCTCAAAGTATGCAGAGGGGGAACGGCGGTAGGGGAAACACGTGAGGAAGGGGGGATTTTAATTTTAAAGAACACGACGGTCACTCTTGTAGAGGAAGAAAACTTCACGGAATTTGTAAAATTTGTTAAAAACGAGAAAAAATCATTGGTTTTTTGCAAGAATATTTTATCAAAAAATTGGCAATCGATATCAAAGTATTGAAAATATTATTTTCAAGTGTTACAATAGGCGAGGAAAGAAGATAAAATTATGGATATTGTCAGAACCGTTGAACTCAAAGAGAGCATAATCAAAAACAACGATGCGGACGCGGACAAACTTCGCGCGGAACTCGACGAGAAGGGCATTTATTACGTCAACGTGATGTCAGCCCCGGGAAGCGGAAAGACGACGTTGCTCGTTGCGCTCACGAAGGCGTTGAAGAACAGGTGCAAGGTCGGCATTATGGAAGCGGACATCGACGGCGACGTGGACGCGTACACCGTGCGCAAGGCAGGCGCAGAGGCAATCCAACTTCACACGGGAGGTATGTGTCATCTCGATGCGGATATGTCGAGGCAAGGTTTCAAGGAATTTGCCACGTCTTCCGACATTGTGTTTTTGGAAAACATCGGCAATCTCGTATGTCCTGCCGAGTTCGACACGGGCGCGCACC
This sequence comes from bacterium, assembly GCA_963620965.1. Lineage (GTDB taxonomy): Bacteria > Bacillota > Clostridia > Christensenellales > CAG-917 > CAG-475. Next base: position 5,837 of record CAVFCJ010000075.1, on the reverse strand, counting down.
TCAAAGTTGTGTTGCTCGCACTTCCCGAAGGCGACGACAAGCCCCTCAAATACTCGCTTATGTTCTCGGTTGCGGACGCTGTGGTGTTCACAAAAACCGATACGGCAAAATATTTCGATTTCGACGTTGAAAAATGCAAGGGATATATCCGCTCGCTAAATCCCGACGCAAAGGTATTTGCGGTGTCCTCTCGTAGCGGCGAGGGAGTAAACGAGTTTGCTGACTATCTTTACGGCAAGTACGCAGAGTGGAAAGAGGGCTTGAAATGAGAGTTATATCCGTAAAAGAAAGCATATTTTCAAACAACGACAAGACTGCGGACGAGATAAGAGCGACACTTGAAGCGAAGGGAACGTTTTTGCTCAACGTGATGTCATCGCCGGGCAGCGGAAAAACGACGTTGCTCACCGCATTGCTCAAAGAGTTGAAGAGCAGACTCGAAGTTGTTGCGATGGACGTTGACATCGAAACGGACGTGGACGCTCGTCGAATAGCGGACGGCGCAGGCATCGAGAGCGTTCAGATTCACAACGGCGGACTTTGTCACATCGATGCCGATATGGTGAAAGAAGCCTTGTCGCAAGCAAAGTTTGACGATTGCGACCTAATTGTCCTTGAAAACATCGGCAATCTCGTATGTCCTGCCGAGTTCGACACGGGCGCGCACCTCAATATGATGCTCTTGTCTGTACCCGAAGGCGACGACAAACCGCTTAAATATCCGCTGATGTTTGAAAAGTGCGACCTTATCGTCGTGACCAAAATCGACACCCTCGAAGCGTTCGATTTTGACAAAACCGAGTTTGAAAATCACATTTCTCGTCTGAATCCGAAAGCGCAAATTTATTACGTTAGCGCAAAAACGGGCGCAGGACTTGAAATGCTTGAAAATAGGTTATACAATATAATAAAGTTTTTCAAAGGAGAAAACAACAATGGCTGAGATGAGCAAAGCTTTCAAACCGGAATTTATGGGCGATCCCAATCCGAGTGAGAAAATCCTCAAACTGGCAAGAAAAATCACAGACTGCATCGACCACAAAATTGCCGGCGTAACAGTAAACGATCCCGAATACTGGGGACTTCGTTGCATTATGACCGACGAAATGGCGGACGTTGCTCTTACGATGAAAGTGCGTAAACACTATACCATCGAAGAAATCGAGGCGTTGAATCCGAATGTCGAAAAAGCAAAATTGCACAATTTGGTTCAACAAATGAGCAATATCGGTATTTTGGAATATGACTACGGCGACAACTATGGCAAGAACGGCCCTATCAAGGGTGCAAAAAAGGAGCGTCGTTACGTGCTTCCTATGTTCGTTCCCGGCTCTGCCGAATTTACGAATATGATCAAGAAACAACTTGACGAACATCCCGAACTTGCAATGTTCTTCGAGCGTATGACCTATCTTCCCTTGACTATGGTCACGCCGATGGTTCCTCCGGGAGGCGCAGGCATCGGTATGCACGTTATCCCTGTCGAAAAAGCAATCGAGATGGAAAACGGCACTATGGACATCGAGCATATTTCCTACTGGCTCAAAAAGTATGAGGGACATCTCGGCGTGGGTATCTGCTCTTGCCGTTACGGCAGAGCCAAACTCGGCGAAGGTTGCGGCGACAGTTGTGAAGACTGGTGTATCGGCATCGGCGATATGGCGGACTACTGCCGCGAAACGGGCAAAGGCCACGATATCACCTACGACGAGGCTATGCAAATCCTTCGCAATGCGGAAAAGAACGGTTTCGTTCATCAAATCACCAACATCGACGGCGAGAACAAAATCTTCGCAATCTGCAACTGCAACGTCAACATCTGCAACGCACTCCGTACGTCGCAACTTTTCAACACCCCGAATATGTCAAGAAGCGCATACGTCGCAAAGGTAGAAAAAGACAAATGCGTCGCTTGCGGTAAGTGCGTTGAGTATTGCCCTGCAGGTGCGGTCAAACTCGGTCAAAAACTTTGCACCAAGCAAGGCGAAATAAAATATCCCAAGCACGAACTTCCCGACAATCTAAGTTGGGGCTCCGACAAGTGGGATGAGGATTACAGAGATAACAACCGTATCAACTGCTACGAAACGGGTACGTCGCCGTGTAAAGCGGCTTGCCCTGCGCACATTGCAGTTCAAGGTTACATCCGCAAAGCAAAAGAGGGCAAGTACAGAGAGGCTCTCGAACTCATCAAGAAGGACAACCCATTCCCCGCAATCTGCGGTCGTGTCTGCAACAAGCGTTGCGAAGCAGCCTGCACCAGAGGAACGATTGACGAGGCAGTATCCATCGACGCAATCAAGAAGTTTATTGCAGAGCAAGATTTGCATGCGGAAACGAGATTCATTCCCGAAGTCGTTATCCCGTCCAACGTTGACAAGCAATGGTCTCAAAAGATAGCCATCATTGGTGCAGGTCCCGCGGGACTTTCTTGCGCATACTATCTTGCGACGAAGGGTTACAAACCCACCGTGTTTGAAAAGAACGAAAGACTCGGCGGTATGCTCACCTACGGTATTCCGTCCTACAAACTCGAAAAAGATGTCATCGAAGCGGAAATCGACGTTTTGCGTGAACTCGGCGTAGAGTTTAAGACAGGCGTCAACGTCGGCAAAGACGTCACCATCGACGAGTTGAGAAAACAAGGCTACAAAGCGTTCTACGTTGCAATCGGCTGCCAAGGCGGCAGACTTCCCGGCGTACCGGGCGAAGACGCAATCGGGACAGATATGGCCGTTTCCTTCTTGCACGACGCAACCGAAAATCACGACAGAAAACTCAATGGCAAGACCGTCGTTATCGGCGGTGGCAACGTTGCTGTCGACTGCGCTCGCACGGCAGTTCGTTTCGGCAGTGAAGAGGTGGGGATGTACTGCCTCGAATCGAGAGAAACTATGCCCGCAAGCAAGAACGAAATCGAAGAAACCCTCGAAGACGGCATTTCCGTCAACAACGGCTGGGGCCCGAAGGAAATCCTCAAAAACGAAGACGGCACCGTCAATGCAGTCGTGTTCAAGAAGTGCTTGAGAGTCATCGATCCTCAAACCAAGAGATTCAGCCCCGTTTACGACGAGAACGACACTATCACCGTCGAAGCGCAACACGTCATCTTTGCAATCGGTCAAGCGGTTGTCTGGGGCGACTTGCTCAAAGACACTAAGGTTGAATTCCATCACGGAAATTATCCCGTTGCGGATGCGCTTACGTATCAAACCGCAGAACCCGACATCTTCGTCGGCGGCGATGTGTACAGCGGACCTAAGTTCGCAATCGACGCAATCGAAGCGGGCAAGAATGCGGCAGTATCGCTTCATCGCTTCGTACAACCCGGCACGAGTATGACAATCGGTCGCAACCGCAGACAGTTCATCGAACTTGACAAGAACAACATCGTCATCGACAGTTACGACACCGCCGGCAGACAAGAAGCCAAAGAACTCGAAGGCGACAAACATTCGTTTAGAGATTTGCACGGCACTCTCACAGAAGAACAAGTCAAGATCGAAGCAGGTCGTTGCCTCGGCTGCGGCGCAAGCGTCGTTGACGAAAACAAGTGCATCGGTTGCGGTATCTGCACCACCAAGTGCGAATTTGACGCAATCCACCTTCACAGAGAACATCCCGAATGTTCTACAATGGTTCGCAGCGAAGACAAGTTCAAAGCAATCCTTCCGTACGCAATCAAACGTGGCGTGAGAATCGTGTTTGGCAAGAAGACCGCAGAAGAAAAGGCTTCCCAAAAGAAACACAAAGAAGCGGTCAAAGCGGCAAAGGCTGCAAAAAAAGCAAACAAATAAGAGGTTGATATGCACGAATTAGGTGTAGTTTTTCACATAGCCGATATGGTTCGCGACGTTGCCGTCGAAAACAAGGCAACCAAAATTCAAAAAGTCGTTATGCAGATCGGCGAAGTGTCTACAATCGTCAACGATCAACTCATTGATTGTTGGAACTGGAATGCAAACCGCACGGATTTACTGCGCGGTTGCACTCTTGAAATCGAGCCTATCAAAGCCGTCACTTACTGCGAGGACTGCAAAAAAGAGTACCCGACCGTCGAGTATGGCAAGATCTGCCCCTATTGCGGCAGTGAACATACTTATTTGGTTCGGGGGAACGAAGTCTTAGTCAAAGAAATCGCCGTAGAATAAAGCCGCTATTGAGCGAATAACATCGTCAACGCCCCTCTGCTATCAACTCATTTACGTTTTAGTAAATTAGGGTTGCTATCAGAGGGGCGTTTCCTTGTTCCTCATCTCAATATCGGCTTTATTCAAAAACTATACTTTGATTTCTAAATATTGCGACCGTTTGGCTGTAATGGTGCGATAACTGCGCCCGCTTGTCAACTCATTTACGATTAGTAAATTAGGGTTGCCAATCGGGCGGCTCTTTCTTGTTCTTCATCTATTTGAGCCTTTATTCTAAAGCAGTATGGTAACTGCTTTTTGTATGATGTGACATTAACGGTGATCAAGAGATCTTGTTAATAGTTAATAAGTATGATAATATAGTTTTGTGTAGGACGGATGACTATATGAAGATTACAAAAAAATACTATAATAAGCGAAGACACAAGTTTTATATTGAAAGAACTTGCAATGATGGACATATTTTGACAAATGAGTATGATTCATTTGATAATTTTTATAAGGGCGCGAAGGGTGATTTGTGTTTTGCCGATTTACTGGATTATGACTTTTCAGGCGTTAATTTATCCCGATATAATTTTTTAGGCGCAAAACTATCATCGGAAATTAGAAAAAAACTTAACATCTATGATAATGATTTGCATATTCAGTTAGTACAAAATGCGCACGACGAGAAAGCGTTGCGCGTAAGGGAAATTCCGTCAGAAAACAAATCCTTATGTGAGCATAATAAGGCTATTTATAATGACAAAAATCTATGCGTTTGTTACATCAGTGACCTACATTTGGATGTGAAAATATTGAATAAGTATCCTAATGCTGTCAACACTGACGAGATTTATAGATATTTGCAAAAGAAAGTGTTGATATTAAAGAACACTATTCCCCAAAATAGCAATTTGCAATACTGGAACTATATTAATTATAGAAGGGTAAAGATAATCATAATAGGGGATGTCTCTTGTAATTTCGAGGTGTTAAAAACATTTTTTACAGTTTATAGAGAGTATATAGACAATCAAACGTTTTTTATACTTGGAAATCACGAATTGTGGGATAAAAAACTAATAGACGAATGTGGAACACTAGAAAGAATAGTCGATAAGTATCGGTCTTTTTTGACAAGTGTAGATATTACGCTTCTAGAAAATCAATTATATCTATCAGATTGTGAGCAACACATTTTATCAAATGAAGAAATCGTTTCTATGGATGATACAGCACTATCTGATATTATACATAGAAATAGATTTGTTATATTTGGCGGGATTGGCTTTTCCGGATTGAATAATATATTCAATTGGAATAATGGTATATATAGATCCGCACCATTAGATAGGAAAGCGGAAATTGAGTTGTCAAAAAAGGTTGATAATATTTATCGTAAATTATCAAAAGTAGCGGAAGATTATCGCATTATTTGGGCAACGCATATGCCGAAAGATGATTATACCAGCGCACCATATAATAAAAAGTGGGTGTATTTATCGGGGCATACACACAAAAACATATTTGAAGATAGCGATAGTAAACGCATTTATGCCGACAATCAAGTTGGATATAAAAGAATATCTTTTGGCTTTAAGCAGTTTTGGATGTCGCCTTTTGAGGATATGTTTGAAAGCAAAAAAGACGGGATTTATGAAATTACCGCAGAACAATATCGATATTTTTATCGTGCAATAG
>CAVFCJ010000074.1:0-6534 GCA_963620965.1 bacterium | reverse complement strand
ATTAAAACTTCCCCCTTCCTCACGTGTTTCCCCTACCGCCGTTCCCCCTCTGCATAAATTTGAGGGAACCCACGGCGTCCGCTTCGCGTGGGGCAACACTCAGCACTCGCATAGATAGGGGCATTTCTCTACTTGTGCCACTGCGCTTTGTGCGCCAGCTTCGCACCCAAACAGCGCAGTCGCTTGTACTGTCCGTCAAGCTCGGCGTTCGCTTTTCTCGCCGCCGTTGCGGCTCGTGTTCCGTCTTCGATTTGACACATTCCGTTAATAAGTACACTTCGAATAAGTGTGCAATATAACTTGCGCATCGCGCAAATATCACTGTGACGAAGTCACAATTTCACTGCACCGTAGGTGCAATATAACCGCATTTATGCGATATCATTTCATTAGCGGCACTATGTCCTTAACCTTGTCGAGAACGTAATCGGGTTTGATTTTCGACGTCGGAAGCATATCCGCTGTCGTTTCGCCCGAAAGCACGAGTATTGACACGAATCCGCAATTCTTGCCGAAAGCGACGTCCGTGTACAATCTGTCGCCGACCATTGCGATTTTCTTTGCGGGAAGATTATATTTCATCGCAAGACGCTCGCCTGCCGTTTTGTGCGGTTTGCCCATAATGATGTCGGGGGTGCGCCCCACCGTCAGACGTATCGCTTCGATGAGCGCGCCGACGTCGGGCATCGGACATTCGGGCGCAGGACAGAAAAAGTCGGGGTGAGTAGAGATGTACGGAAGCCCTTTGTTGAGGAATTTGCAGAATTTGTACAACTTGTCGTAGGTGAGCGACGTGTCGAAGCCTATCACGCACAAGTCGGGATTTTCCTCGTCGAGTTCGATGCCGTAAAGCGCGAATTCGCTTTTGAGCCTGTCGTTGCCAAGCAAAAATACCTTTTTGCCACGATAGTTGTCCAAAAGATATTCGCAAGTTACTTGTCCGCTCGTGTAAATCTCGTCCGCGTAGGTGCGAAGTCCGAGATTGTTGAGCCTTGCGATGTAGTCGGTGTGCATTCTCGACGAATTGTTGGTGAAAAAGCAAATACGCTTTCCCATCGCGCGCAACTCGTTGATAGCGGCAAAAGAGCCTTCGATTTCCTCGTCGCCGATGTACACCGTGCCGTCAAGGTCGAACACAAACAATTCTACGTCTTTGATGTTTTTCATTTTGTCCTCTGTATAATTTTACGCCGTAAAAACGCCGTCGTTGATTTTTGTTATGCGGCGATTCTGTCGAGAATACCGCTTGCAAACGCATACCCCGCAAGCGAGTCGCTCGTCGCGCCCGCAAGGCGCATACACTCGATAACTTCGCTCGCGCTGATTTCGCTTTTAAGCCAGTAGCCTGCGTCGAGATACAGTAGCCGCCAGAATCTCTGCATCGAGTGTACGTCCGCTCCCGCAAGTTTTTCGAGCAAATCGAGCCTGTATTCGCCGAGTATATAACTGATTCTAAAATAACCGTTTATATCGAAAAAGTCAACGCATTTGGAATTATCCGCCACACCGAGTTTGTCGAGTTTATCCCAAGCCTCGTATATGCAGGACGGCGGCGCGCAATCGATAGAAGGCGACGACAAAAACGCCGAGTAGAAAGAGCAAAGAGCCGCGCTTGCCAAAAATCTGTATTCGCCGCAAAGGCGCGATTTTCTGCCCTTCGATTTTGCAAGCGCGCACATAATTTCCGCCATACGCTCGGCAGTGTCTTTCCCCTCTTTGACAGACGATATTTCAAGCAATTTACACGCAAGTTCCGATGGAGATTCGGCAGTCGTTTCAATCGTAAAATCCTTGACGCTTTTGCCGAGTACGGTCCTTTGAAAAGTCCTTTCAAACTCATTGAGTTTTTGCGAAAACAAAATTCCGTAACCCGCGGCAATTTGCTCGTTTCGGCATTTTACGAGTATGTTTTCGTCGATAAACACTTGATTAGGCGATTTTTCGCACAATATATCGTCGCTTGTCGGGGCGCAAAAAAGCATTGACCAACCAGTATCGGCGCGCTCTGCAATTTGTTTTGAAAGCCTTGCGCCGCCTTGTTGACCTACGCAAAAAACGTATCTTATATAATCGGGAACGTCGCAATTTGCTCCATCGCAAACGGGCAACGCAAACGTGCGATAGCCTCCCCTTTTCAACTCTTGCATAAGCAAATTCGCTTCGCTTTCCCATTCGTTTTCGTACACCACGACAAGCGCGCCGTCTTCAAACACGGAGCGCAATCTCGGCAAAATTTGGGGGATAACGTCTTTGCCCATATATACGTCCGTGCGTCCGACGACGCGCCTTTCGATTGCCATATTTTCCATACCTGCCTCCGCCCTAAATTTATCACAAGCGCGAGGGAAAACGACGACAATTTTTGATTGTTTTTGACCTATATTGTCGTATTATTTTTTAAGATAGGTTTTGCATTTGGTCGAGAACGCGGTATCTCTGACGTCGATTTGCGCATTGGCGCAAAGTCCGTTGTTGTTGAACGCACATTCTTCCGCAGAGCATTGCACAAGGCTTTCGAGGTCTTTGTCGAATATGTCTTCGCCTGCTTCAACGTCCGCGAAGTTTTGCGCGAGCGCACCGCCCTCTCTCTTTATGCGGCTAAGACATTTTGCGTTTTCGCCGATAGATATTACGCCTGCAAGGCATAAGCCCTTGATGTTATGTTCGCAGTTCGATGTTGCACAGTTGATTTTTTCCATATTTGCCTCCGTTTCGAAGTTAGTATTCCCCGTTTTTTCGTTTTTACACAAAAAAAGACATATTTCCCATTCTTTTCGTTTCTATTGAAAATTCCGCACTGGTGTGCTAATATATTGTCAATCAAAGTTTATAAGGAAGTCGAACTATGAAAGTAATTCTTCTCAAAGATGTAAAAGGCACGGGCAAAAAAGGCGAAATCATCGAAGTCAACGACGGATACGCGCGCAATTTCCTCATCAAAAAAGGTCTTGCGCAAGAAGGCACGCAACAAAATATCTACGTTGCCGAGCAACGCAAAAAAGCGGTCGAAGCCAAAATCGCCGCCGAAAGAGCCGAGGCAAGAGAAATCGCAAACAAACTCAAAAACATCACCGTAAAAGTCAGTGCGAAAGGCGGCGAAAACAACGGCAAAATGTTCGGTTCCGTAACAAGCGAAATGATAAGCAATGCCCTCAAAGATTTGGGATTCGACATCGACAAAAAGAAAATCGAAATCAAGGAAAGCATCCGCGACTTCGGCGAATTCGAGGTCGTTTTGAGACTCTATTCCGAAGTTACGCAAACCTTGAAAATTCAAGTTGTGAGAGCGTAATGATCTATCCCACATCCCTTGATATCGAAGACTACGTTATTTTGCAAAACACCGACGACTATGCTTTTTCGCAGGACTCGGTGTTTTTGGCAAATACGACAAAAATCGACAAAACCGACAGGGTTTTGGATTTGGGGTGCGGTTCGGGCATTTTGGCGACGCTCGCGCTCGTCAAAAAGCACGCCGCCCTCGCCGTCGGAATCGAACTTCAGCCCGACGTTGCGGATATGGCTCGTAGGAGCGCGAAAATTAATCGTCTCGACGACAAACTCACAATCGTCGACGGCGACGTGAAAGACATAAAAAATCTCGTAAATGCCGAAAGTTTCGACGTGGTTCTTTGCAATCCGCCCTACTTTCAAGGCGAGCAATCCACAAAGAAAAATCTGTCGAGAGCAGAAAGCACCGCAACTCTTGCCGACTTCGTATACGCCGCAAGTTATGCGTTGAGATTCGGCGGCGACGCATGGTTTGTGTCGAAAATCGACAGACTTGCACCGCTAATCTGCGAACTTTCAAAACGCAATCTCGAGCCCAAAGAAATGACAATCGTTTATCCAAAACTTTCTACGAGCGCGGATATAGTAATTATAAAAGGTCGCAAAGGCGGAAAAGTCGGGCTTCAAACTCACACGCTGATCGTCGCTGACGAGAAGGGAAACTACACGGAAGCATACAAGGAGATGTACAAATAATGGCGAAACTTTATATTGTCGGAACACCGATTGGGAATATGTCGGACATAACTTTGCGCGCCCTCGAAACGCTCAGGAGCATTGACGTTATTGCGTGCGAAGACACTCGTCATTCCCTTCCCTTGCTTGCAAAATACGACGTTCACGCCAAACTCGTCGCCTATCACAAATTCAACGAACAAGACTGTTCCGACCGCCTCATCGAGATGATAAAAGACGGTCAAAACGTCGCAATCATAACCGACGCAGGTATGCCGTCCATAAGCGACCCCGGCGCGGAAGTCATTGCAAAATGCCACGCGCAAGGCGTGGAAGTCGAAACCGTCCCCGGTCCTACGGCACTTGCGACGGCAATCGCATTGAGCGGAATAAAAGCAAGCGGATTTACCTTTTTAGGGTTTTTGCCCGAAAAAACGACAGATAAAACCTCGATTCTGTCAAAATGCGCGAATACCGGACTTCCCATAGTCCTATACGTCGCACCGCACGATTTGACAAAAACTGCAAGCACATTGCTCGACGTACTCGGTGATAGAACGGTATACGTCGCGCGCGAGCTCACCAAAATTCACGAGAGCGTGACCGTAACGTCGCTTGCAAATTTCGAGTGCGAAGAGCGCGGCGAAATAGTTATGATCGTTGACGGAATCGCTACTCAAAATCCTCTCAACACTTTGTCCGTTGCGGAACACATAAGCCATTACATAAATCTGGGAATGGACAAAAAAGACGCCGTAAAGCAAGTCGCAAAGGATAGGGGAATACCGAAGAATGAGGTCTATCAGCAAGCCCTCGAACTATAAAAGGTCGCTATTTAGTGAATAACTGTATTAACGCCCTTTTGCACATCCGTCACGTACGATTTAGTACGCTGGACGGATTTACAAAAGGGCGTTTCCTTGTTCTTTATCCAAATATCGCAGTTTTTATTGCCCGTCCGTTTTTTGTCGCAAAATTACAACTTTTAATATTTATTCTCGACATAATGACACAGTTATTCGCTATATTATTCATCTATAAGACTTCGCTAAATCGATGAATAACACGAAAGGCACGGCTTTTCGATGCAATTCGTTTGGAGTGTTAAGAACGCAGTATTGAGATGAAGAACAAGGAAACGCTCATCGAATGGCAACCCTAATTTACAAGTCGTAAATGAGTTGACAGACGATGAGCGTTGACACAGTTATTCGCTCAATAATGCGTTCTTATTTGAAGTAACGGTTGAGAAGGCCTTCAAACGCCCTACCATGACGCGCCTCGTCACGAGCCATTTCGTGCACGGTGTCGTGAATAGCGTCGAGTCCTTCTTCTTTGGCACGTTTGGCAAGTTTAAATTTGCCGCTGGTTGCGCCGTTTTCGGCTTCGACGCGCTTTTCAAGATTGACTTTGGTGGACGGACTTACGAGTTCACCGAGCATTTCGCAGAATTTTGCGGCGTGTTCGGCTTCTTCAAATGCCGCCTTTTCCCAATAAAGACCGATTTCGGGGTAGCCTTCGCGATGCGCCGCTCTTGCCATTGCAAGATACATACCGACTTCGGTGCATTCGCCCTCGAAGTTCGCTTTCAAACCTTCGTAGATGTCTTGTGGAACGCCTTGTCCGACTCCGATAACGTGTTCTGCCGCCCAAACCTTTTGAGCACCGTCATCCTTGATGAATTTGATTCCGGGGCAACCGCATTGCGGGCATTTTTCGGGTGCACTGTCTCCTTCGTGAACGTATCCGCATATAGGACATATAAATTTTGCCATAGTTGTTTCTCCTTAAATATCTTGTTATTTTTTTTATTATTTTCGCAATTACATTGCGGTTTTTACTCTGATTTTTCTCTGCAATCCTTGCAAATTCCTCTGAAATACAGTTGGCTTTCAAGCACGATATTGTCACCGAAATCCACGATACTCTTGTCGATTTTGTCAAGATTGAAGAATACGTCCTCAACTTTTCCGCACCTCACGCACTGAAAATGCCCGTGATTCATCGTGGTTTTATCAAATCTCGACGGCGCGTCCTTGCACGCCACTTCCCTAATCTCGCCGCCGTTTGCCATATCTTTGAGAATGCGATACACCGTGCCCAAACTGAGATTAGGCAGCTCTTTCTTCGCCTCGGCAAGAACCATATCTGCTGTCGGATGATTGCAAGCCTCTTTCACAATCCTCGCAACCACTTCTTTTTGTATCGTGTTTCTCTTTGTCACTTTACCCTTCTTCGAATCGTTATCCCTTTTAAATCCTTATTGATAATGATTCTTGTTAGTTTTAATATATATTATCCGAATCCTGTTGTCAACACTTTTTTTGATTTTTTCAAAAAATCCAAACATAATTTATACAAAACCGTATTGCGCATATGTACGCACGCTTAAAGAATATATCAAAAAAATGGTTAAAAATTAATTGTCAAAATCAAATAATGTGATATAATAACACAGCAAGGAACAAATTGAATGTTTCAAACACACATATGGGGATATGGCTCAGTTGGTAGAGCGTCGCGTTCGCAATGCGAAGGTCAGGGGTTCGAATCCCCTTATCTCCACCA
>CAVFCJ010000073.1:0-6684 GCA_963620965.1 bacterium | reverse complement strand
ATGCAAGATTTGTAGATTATTTTACAAAACATGCACCAAAAAAGCGTAAAAATGAGCCGTGCCGATTGACATTAGAATGCCGATTTTTACAAAAACGGCATTCTAAACGGGCGTTTTGTTTTCCAAGCAAAGAGGTATTAAAAAATCGTTAAATTTTCGTGATTCTAATGCGGTTAAACGAAAAGGGATAAGATTTTTTCTAAAACCTTTGCCGCAAACAAAAGAAAAACTCGCTTGCAAAAACAAGCGAGCATAAAATCCAGTTTGTTTTTCAGCGCAAAGCGACAATCAAGACGGCAACGTCGGCAGGCGATACGCCGGATATGCGCGAGGCTTGACCGAGGTTGAGGGGGCGTATTTCGGACAACTTTTGTCTTGCCTCGATACGCAACGCTTTTATTGAATCGTAATCGAAGTCTTTTGGGATAAGTTTGTTTTCGAGTCGCTTTTGTTCGTTCACGGCGGCTTGCTCTTTTTTGAGATAGCCCTCGTATTTCAACTCCACGACCGCCGCCGACAACGCTTCGTCGTCGCACGGAAAATCGACAAACTCTCTTACGTCCGCATAAGATACGGCAGGTCGTCTGCAAATCTCGCCGAGCGTGGGCGTTTTTTGCGGCGTTTCCTCGCCGAGAGTCGCGAAGAGTTCGTCAACTTTTTCTCTCGGCATAGTCTTTTGCGACATGGCAAGCACGTTTTTTATCATCTCTTCCTTTTCGAGATATCGATCGTAGCGTTTGTCGTCGACAAGCCCTATTTCTCTACCTATGGGCGTAAGGCGCATATCCGCATTGTCTTGGCGGAGCATAATTCTATGTTCGGCGCGCGCCGTCATCATACGATAGGGTTCGTTAGTGCCTTTTGTCACGAGGTCGTCGATAAGCACGCCTATATACGCTTCGTCGCGACCGAGAACGAGCGGCTCTTTTCCGTCAACCTTGCGCGCGGCGTTTATTCCTGCGATAAGTCCTTGCGCCGCCGCCTCTTCGTATCCACTGCTTCCGTTCATCTGCCCTGCCGAAAACAATCCTTCGACGGCTTTGTTTTCAAGCGACGGATACATTCCGAGCGGGTCGAGACAGTCGTATTCGATTGCGTATCCGTACTTTGCGAATCTGCAATTTTCAAGCCCGGGCAAAGTGCGGTACATCTGCTCTTGCACGTCGTGAGGCAACGACGTTGACATGCCCTGTATGTACATTTCCTCGCTGTTTGCGCCTTCGGGTTCGACGAAAATCTGGTGGCGTTCCTTGTCCTTGAAACGCATAACTTTTGTTTCGATGGACGGACAATAGCGCGGACCGACAGACAAAATCGTGCCGTTGTAAAGCGGACTTCTATCTATATTGTCAAGTATGATTTTGTGCGTTTGCGCATTGGTGTAAGTGAGATAACACGGCTCTTCTTCAAACGTCGAGTGCGGAGACATAAAAGAAAACCTGTCGCTGTCGTCGCCGAGTTGAATTTCCATTTTGGAAAAATCTATGCTGTCGCGATATATTCTCGCAGGCGTTCCCGTCTTGAATCTGCGCATAGGCACGCCGAGTTTAACAAGGCTGTCGGTGAGACTATTTGCCGCGCGGAATCCGCTCGGACCGCTCTTTTTGACGTAATCGCCTATGATTATCGCTCCGTTGAGATACACGCCCGTTGCAAGCACGACGGCTTTGCATTCGTACTTTTCACCGTCCGTCGTGGCAACACCCTCGACTTTGCCGTCTTTGCAAATAACCTCGCTCGCCTCTTTGTCGAGAACGGTGAGATTGTCGGTGTTTTTAACCGCGTCGAGCATAATCTCGTGATAAAGAGCCTTGTCCTCTTGCCCGCGAAGAGAAAATACGGCAGGACCTTTTGCCGAATTGAGCGTCTTGATTTGCAAAAGCGCCTTGTCCGCAGAAAGTCCCATTTGTCCGCCGAGCGCGTCCACCTCTTTGACGAGATGCCCCTTTGCCGTACCGCCGATTGCAGGATTGCAAGGCATAAAAGAAACCGTGCCGTAATCGAGGCACAACATCAGCGTTTTTTTATTGAGTCTTGCGCTTGCAAGCGCGGCTTCCACACCTGCGTGTCCGCCGCCTATGACGATAACGTCAAACTTTTCCATATCTGTCTATGTTGTACTTTAATTCTATTCTTTTGCGTTTATATCGTTTATATAAATCGTATATAACTTTATACGGTTTTATATAATAGTTCCCTTATTTTGCGTTTGTTTTGCGGTTTACTTTCCTACGCAGAATCTTGAAAAGATGCTATTCACAACGTCTTGCGTTGCGGTCTTGCCGGTTATCTCGCCGAGTGCGTCGTACGCCCTTCTCAAATCGATAAGCGTGCAGTCGATTGTGTCGTCAAGTGACGAAATGGCACATTCAAGTGCCGTTTTTGCTTCGTAAAGTGCCGAAACGTGTCTTTCGGACGTGATTATCTCGCCGTCGCCGACCTTGCTTTGCTTGTACAAAGCGGCTATTGCGTGAGCCAACTCATCCACGCCCTCGCCCGTCTTTGCGCTTATCTTAAATTCGTTCTCGCCGCACTTTTTGTCGAAGTGCGAAACGTCGCATTTGTTGTAAACTTTAAATACGGTCTTGCCGGAAAAATCCCATTCCTTATCGTCGGGGGCGGTTGTGTCCACGACGTGCAATATCACGTCCGCACCCTCGAACGCGCGTTTTGCCCTTTCGATTCCCTTTGCCTCGACAATGTCGTCGCTCTCGCGTATACCCGCCGTATCGACAAGATTTATCTTCACGCCGTCGCACTCGAAACTGTCCTCGACCGTGTCGCGAGTCGTTCCCGCAACGTCGGTTACGATTGCCCTGTCCTCTTTGAGCAGCGCGTTCATAAGCGAGGATTTGCCTGCGTTGGTGTTGCCTGCAAGCGCAACGTTTATGCCGTGTTTTGCAATGCGTCCGCTCTTTGCGGTGGATATAAGTTTGTTTACGTCGTCGAGAATTTCGTTTACCGAATCGGACAAAGACGGCAAAACCTCGTCCTCCATTTCGTCGGGATAATCGAGGGTCGCTTCGAGCGTTGCGATAAGCACTCCGAGTTTTTCAAGGATTGCGTCGATACACTTGGACACGTTGCCCTGCATAAGCCTGTACGCCGCCTTTACGCCCGCCACGCTCTGTGCGTTTATCATATCGATGACTCCCTCTGCGTCGGCAAGCGAAAGCCGTCCGTTGAGGAAAGCACGCTTGGTAAACTCACCGTTTTTTGCCATAACCGCGCCGCCGCGCAAAAGTGCGTCGAGCGCGCCTTGCATTATGCGAACGCCGCCGTGCAAATAAAACTCAACGGTATCTTCGCCCGTGTACGAACGTCCTTTGGGGAAATACACGGCGTATCCCTTGTCGCAAAACTCGCCTGCATCGAACACGCCGTAATTCATATAAAACGGCACCCACACTTGGCACAGTCCTTTTTCTTGCTCAATGTCGATTTTGTTTTGCTCGTCGCCGCAAGCAGAAACAACGCCTTTCGAGGCGTTTTTGCGTGAAAAAGAGAAAATGGCATCGGCGATGCGAAGCGCGTCCTCGCCGGACACGCGCACTATGCCGATACCACCTGCACCTATCGGTGATGAAATTGCCGCTATCGTACTCATTATTTTCTTCCTTTCGGAATGATTGTCAGAATTTCTTTTTGCCGCCGAAACTCTTGAATTTGGGCGGTCCGGATTGCGCGACGGGTTTTACGAAATCGTCTTGCTCGGTGAAATATCCGCGATATACTCTGCCGTCCGGCGCTTCGGGTTCTTCCTCTCTGGGCTTACGCTCGCGAGTATCCTTTCTGTTTCTCACGTCTCTATGGTCGCCTTTGCGGGAATCCTTGCGGTCTCTCTTGCCGTCTTTTCTCGACTCTCTCTCGCCGTTCTTGATGGGGCGCTGGTCTTTGAGTTCCACGCCCTTGGGGATGATGACGATGTAGCGATTGGGTTCTTCGCCTTCGCTTTCGGTGTCTGCGATATCGCTGTCCGCAAGCGCGCTGTGAATGATTCGTCTTTCAAACGGATTCATAGGTTCGAGAGCGATTTTTCTTTGCAAACGCACTGCCTTTTGCGCAAGTTTGAGAGCGAGCGAGGAAAGGGTTTCTTTGCGTTTTTCGCGGTAGTTTTCGCAATCGACGACGACTTTTTTGAAGTCGCATTTTTGCTCGTTGAGAAAGGTGAGCGCAAGATACTGGAACGCGTCGAGCGCTTCGCCTCTGTATCCGATTGCAATGCCGCTGTCGTCGCCCGCAATCGTAATGTAAAGCGTGCCGTTTTTGTCCTCTACGCTCGCGCGGGATACGAGTCCCATACGAGAAAGCGTACCGTTGAAAAATTCCGCCATTTTGTCGGCAATTGAATCCTTGAGGGTGACTCTGACTTTCGCTTTGGAAAAGAGTCCGCCCTTCGAGATGACCTCAACGTCAACTTTGTCTTTTGATACACCCAGTTCCACCAACGCCTTCTCCACTGCGAGATCGACGGATGAAGCCTGTGTTTCTATCGATTTTTCCATTTTATCTCCTATCTTTTTGCAACTCCGCTCGCGCCTTCTCTGCTCTTATCGACGAGTTTTGCGATAAGGTTGAAGGTGAGTTGGAACAGAATCGCGCATAACGAACTTGTGAACATATAAAGCGCGAACGCACCCGAATAGAACAGTGCGAACACACCCATCATTATGGGCATAACGTACTGCATCATCTTCATGGATTGTTGTTGCGCTTTGGCTTTTTCCGCGCCCTCGCCTTGTGCGTCCTGTGCGGGCGCAGGGGGTTGCGCTTGCGAGCCCGAAAGCAATTTTGTGGAAAGCAAACTGAGCGCTATGGACAACACGGGAAGAATGAGCAAGCCGTTCCATTTGCCGTCTTTGCCGTAGCCGCCCGTTCCGAGCACGTCTGCCATAACGTCGTTGTACTCGTCGATGGTGATGCCGGTGAGTTTGGACGTTGCCATACCCTTTTGTCCGGTGACCGTCGCAAAGTCGGGCACTGCTTGCGCCCAGTTGTCCGAAACGAAAATGTTTTTAATCCAAAGGAAACTTCTTATCGTGACTTGGTCTTCGGAATAATAGACCTCGTAAACTGCGTGTTGAGCGTTTTTCTTTGCCTTTGCGTAAAATTCCGCGCCGGCTTCGGTCTTTGCAACGTCATCGATGTCGTATTTGCCGTCGTTGTTGTCAACGATTGCGTCTTTCCATTCTTCACTGTCTTTTGCTTCCTGAATTTGCTCGGAAATAGACGCGTTGTAGGTCTTTACGCACTCTTTGTAGTCCTTTGCGAACTGATAGCCGACCATTTGTCTGAATCCTGCGAACACGACGAAGAATACGACGAAAGTCACGATTGTGGGCAAACACATACCCATCGTGGAATACTTCTCTTTTTTGTAAAGAGCCATTTGCTCTTGTTGCAGTCTTTGCTTGTCGTCGGCGTATCTTGCCTGCAAAACTTCAAGTTGCGGCTTCATGCGCTCCATCGCCTTGTTGTTCTTTCTGGCGATGACCTTTTGCCAAATGTCGAGCGGCGAAAGGATAAGGCGCAATACGACCGTAAACAAAACGACCGTCCAACCGAAACTCGCGACGCCGCCGCCGAGAGCATTGTTTATGATAATCATAAACTTTGCCATAAAGTGGGTCGGTTCGCTCACGGTTTCGCCCGCAACACTGTAAGAGTTGTCGCTGTTGCACGCAACCAGAATGCAGCACAAAATCGCGAGCATCGCCGCGATAAGATATATCTGCAATTTCCGTCTGCGCGGATAACTCATATTAACCATTTAGTTTTTCCTCGATAGTTCTCTCTGACGGGGTCGAAACCGCCTTTGGCAAACGGGGTGCATCTCAAAAGCCTCTCGATTGTCAAAGCAATCCCTAAAAACGCGCCGTACTTGCTTATCGCGTCGTACGAGTACATCGAACACGTCGGAGTGTATGCGCAACGGTTGCCCGTTATCGGCGAAAGCGTGCGCTTGTACAAAAGCAGCAAAAACAAACAAAATTTCTTTATCATTTGAGTTTCCCCGCTCTTGAAAACGCCTGTTCGACCGACTTCGACACCGAGAAAAAATCTTTCTCGGCAATGGACGGATACGCCACGATAACGTACATAAATCCGTCGTCGATTCTGTCCGTAAGCGGCTTTATCGCCTCTCGAAGCAACCTCTTTACGCGATTGCGAGTGACGGCATTGCCCACTTTTTTGGATACGGACAACCCGATTTTCAATCCCTCTTTGGATTTCGCGCTCAAAAGCAACAAGTCCCTTGCAGAGGCTTTTTCGCCTTTGCGGTAAACGTAGGCAAACGCCGCTCTCTTTTTGAGTCTGAATTGCTTTTGCATTTCGGATTACGCCTTATGCGCTGAGTTTCTTTCTGCCTCTGTTGCGACGTCTTTTGAGAACGTTTCTGCCGCTCTTGGTGGACATTCTTTCACGGAAGCCGTGAACTTTGCTTCTTTGTCTTTTCTTGGGTTGGTAGGTTTGTTTCATAATGATATTCCTCCGTCTTTTAAGGACTTTTATTTTTGCTATCTACTATATATAAATATATAAATACTAAACCATTATAAAAAAAAGAAGCAGTCGTGTCAAGCGAAACAAGCGAAAGGGGGAGTTAATAATGAATAATTAATAATTGATTTGCGCCGAATGCAAAACACTTGTCACCCATCTTTTCAAGATGGCTTGACAAAT
>CAVFCJ010000072.1:0-6870 GCA_963620965.1 bacterium | reverse complement strand
ATCAACATTCTAACAACATCTTTTATATAATTGAGTTCGCTTGTGCACTTTTTGAGAAATTTTAGACGTGCAGGCGTATTGTAAAATAAGTTTTCAACGCTGATAACCGTTCCCTCTGCTCTCGAATCATCGCCCTCGAACGTTACTGTTCCTCCCGAAAGCATAATTTTTGAAGCGATATTTTGATCTTTGCTCTTTGATGAAAGCGTGACTTCACTGACCGACGATATGCTTGCAAGCGCTTCGCC
This sequence comes from bacterium, assembly GCA_963620965.1. Lineage (GTDB taxonomy): Bacteria > Bacillota > Clostridia > Christensenellales > CAG-917 > CAG-475. The sequence continues at coordinate 6,622 of CAVFCJ010000072.1, read as the reverse complement.
TCTGAAACCGAGGGTCGAAAGACTGTCGAGGTCAACGATATTTTTGAGTTTACTTGTGGCGTGTGGCAAAAATGCTTTGCGTATATCCTCTTTCTCTATGCCGATTCCGTTGTCGCTGACTTGAATTTTGCGGATTCCGCCGTCCTCGACGTAAACGGAAACTTCGCTCGCGCCTGCGTCTATCGAGTTTTCGATGAGTTCTTTCACGACTGACGACGGTCGTTCGACAACCTCGCCTGCCGATATCATATTGAATACGTTTGGCTCAAGTACGTTAATTTTGCTCATATACTACCTAACAATTCTAATTTTTGCGGTTTTTTGTAAATGTTTTAGTTTTCGAGTTGCTTTTTTAGGTCGCAAAGTACAGTCAATGCTTGAAGCGGCGTGAGATTGTCGACGTCGAGATCATTGATTTGTTGCTCGATTTTGCTCGATTGCGTATCGAACAAACTCACCTGCGCCGTCACGTTCTTTTTTGCCGAACTTAGCAGCATTTCGTTGGTATCTCTGTTTTTCGAGTCCTCTTCGAGCGAGTGCATTATGCTCTTTGCGTGGTCTATAACCGATTTTGTAACGCCTGCGAGCGAGGCAACCTCGATACCGAAACTTTGCGACGCGCCGCCGCTGACGATTTTGTGTAAAAATAAAATCGTGTCGTTTGCCCTGCTCACAAGCACGCGATAGTTCTTTACTCCCTCTAAATCTTCGAGTTCGGTCAACTCGTGGAAGTGTGTTGCAAACAACGTTTTTGCTTTGATGTTTTTGGTGATATATTCGAGCACAGCCCACGCAATCGACAATCCGTCGAACGTAGACGTTCCTCTGCCGATTTCGTCGAGAACGAGAAGGCTCGACGACGTGGCGTAGTTTAATATGGTTGCGACTTCGATCATCTCGACCATAAATGTACTTTGCCCGCCACTCAAATCGTCGCTTGCTCCGATTCTTGTGAAAATTCTGTCCGTCAAGGCGATTTTTGCGGATTTTGCAGGTACGAAACAACCGATATGCGCCATAAGCGTGATGATTGCGACTTGTCGCATATACGTCGATTTGCCCGCCATATTCGGACCGGTGATTATCATCGTTCTGTTGTCGGCGTCGTCGAGAAGCGTGTCGTTTGGAACGTACGAGCCTCTATCAAGCAAGGTTTCGACGACGGGATGTCTGCCCTCTACGATGTCTATACACTTGATTTTTTTGTTAATTTCGGGTTTGACGTACTTGTTTGCAACCGATACGTTTGCGAGCGATACGAGGCAGTCGAGCGTGCTGAGCGCCTGCGCGTTGGATTGTAGTTTGGCAAGGTTTTCAAAACACATATTTTTTAGTTCGCAAAAAATCTTGTCTTCGAGCGCAGTCGCGTTTGATTCGGCGGAAAGAATTTTTTCTTCGAGTTGTTTAAGCTCGTCGGTTATATACCTTTCGCCATTCACGAGGGTTTGCTTTCTTTGATAGCGATACGGCACTTTGTCCACAAACGACTTCGATACCTCGATATAGTAGCCGAAAACCTTGTTATATCCGACTTTGAGCGTGCGTATGCCCGTTTCTTCCCTCTCTTGCGCTTCGAGCTTTGCAAGCCATTCCTTTGCGGAAGTTTTGACGTCGCGCAGTTGATCGAGGGTTTCGTCGTAGCCTTTTTTGACGTAACCGCCGTTTTTGTAACTGCTTACGCCGTCGCGATCCAATGCGCTTTGAAGCGTGGCGCAGACGGTTTCGAGCGAGTAAAGCGAACGGTTTATGCCCTTTACGAGCGTGCTTGTCGCGCCCGAAAGAAGTTGTTTGATTTGAGGAATCGCTTCGAGCGTGTCGCTTATCGAAAGCAGATCTTTGGGCGAGGCGTTGCCGTAGGCAAGACGACCGTTGAGTCTTTCGAGGTCTCGAACGGAATAAAAGGATTCGCCGAGTCTTTCGCGCAACGCTTTTGAGCTCATCAAATCTTCGAGCGCATCGAGGCGTTTGTTGATGGCGTCTGCGTCTTGAAGAGGCTGTTCTATCCAGCGTTTGAGCGTTCTTGCGCCCATTGCGGTGGAGGTTTTGTCGAGAACCCAAAGAAGCGAGCCTTGTCTTTTTCCATCGCGTGCGCGCTGAGTAAGTTCGAGATTACGTCTCGTTGCGTTGTCGAGCATCATAAAGGATTTATCGCGCAAATACGAGATTTTTGTAAGTTGTCCGAGACTTCTCTTTTGCGTTTGCGCAAGGTATTCCAAAAGTCCGCCGGCGGCGCATACAGCAGCGTTTTTGTCCGTCAATTCGAACACGTCGAGCGCGCCGACTCTGAAAGCGGACAATATTTTTCTCGTAGCCGTTGAAACATTGTATGCAAAGTCGTGATAACAATGCGCGCGCTTTTCGTTGGATACGAAATACTTTACCTTTTGATATTTCGACACGAAGTCCTCGTTTGAGATAATCTCGCTCGGCGCAATGCTTCCCAAAATGTTGGAAAGTCGCTCTAAATAGTCATCTGCAGAGTACTCGTACACGTTAAATTCGCCCGTCGAAATATCCGTCCATGCAACGCCAAACGTTGAGGAATTGGTAAAAATCGAGCATAGATAGTTGGAAGTTTTCTCATCGAGAATATCCTCTTCCATAACCGTGCCGCTCGACACCACTCGCACGACGTCGCGATCGACGAGTCCTTTGGACGTTGCTGGATCGCTCAACTGCTCGCATATTGCGACGCGATAACCGTTTTCGATGAGCCTCCTTATATAGTTGTCTACCGCGTGATACGGAACGCCGCACATAGGCGCGCGCGCGTCGAGTCCGCAATCTCTGCCCGTCAAAGTCAAATCGAGCACTCTCGACGCTGTTACGGCGTCGTCGAAAAACATCTCGTAAAAGTCGCCCAATCGGAAGAGAAGCAGGCAATCGGGATAATTGTCCTTGATTTGAAAATATCGTTTCATCATCGGTGAGAGTTTATCTCTGTCGATATTCATTTTTCCCCCTTATGTCCGAAAAGGGACGCCGATTTGGATTCGGTTATTCTTACGTCGAAGAATTTGCCTATATCGTCTTTGCTGCCCTCAAAAGTGACGAGTCTGCCGCCGTCTTCTCTGCCGCAAACCATACCGTCGAGTTTTGGCGCGACGTCCTCGCAAAGCACTCTGTACACTCCGCCGATGTAGGTCTTTGAAATCTCTTTGGTTATCGAGTTTTGAAGTTTAATAAGGCGCGCGATTCGCTCTTGCTTGATTGCGTACGGTATCTGTTCCATTTTAGCGGCGGGCGTGCCCTTTCTCGGCGAATAAATGAATGTGAAGGCGTTTGAATAGCGCACTTTTTTCACGATTTCGAGAGTGTCTTGGAAATCTTCTTCCGTTTCGGTCGGGAATCCGACCATAATGTCGGTGGTTATGCCGATATCGGGCATACGCTCGCGCAGTTTTTCGATGATTTGAAGATAATGCGCGCTGTCGTAGCGTCTGTTCATATTTGCAAGCACCTTGTCCGAGCCTGCCTGAACGGGAAGATGCAGATTGTGGCAAACGTGCTTCGATGTCGCCATAGCGTTGATAATATCGTCATTAAGATCTTTCGGGTGCGAAGTCATAAAACGCACGCGGAAATCGCTGTCGATTTTGTCTATTTCACGCAACAAATTCGCAAAATTGACCTTCTCGTCTTCTACGTCGTTGCCGTATGAGTTGACGTTTTGACCGAGAAGCGTTATCTCTTTGTATCCGTTTTCGACGCACTTTTTCACCTCATCGAGAACGTTTTGCATATCACGCGAAACCTCTCTGCCTCTGACGTACGGCACTATGCAATATGTGCAGAAATTGTTACAACCGTATATGATGTTAACCCAAGCGTTGGGATAACTCGTGCGGGTTTGCGGCGTATTTTCGTCTATATCGAGATAATCCGACGGTTGATTTACGTCGAAACAGCGGTATTTTTTGTCGCTGCGCTTTTTGATTTTCGCCCTGCTCTCGATGACCTTTTCGATTTCGTCTTTAAGCGCGGAAATGTTGCGAGTGCCCAAAACTATATCGACGTACGGGAATCTTTCATTGATGTTCTCTTTCACTCCGTCTTGTTGCGGCATACATCCGACAACTGCCAAAATGAGATTCGGATTGCGCTTTTTTTTCGCTTTCGTCACGCCGATATTGCCGAGCGCGCGGCGTTCCGCAGTGTCGCGAATACAACAAGTGTTGAAAACGATTACGTCGGGATTTTCGTTTTCAGGGCAATCGATATAGCCCATTTTTTCGAGAATACCGGCGATTTTTTCGCTTTCATGAACGTTCATTTGACAGCCGTACGTGTTGATTTTGTAAAATTTTGTCATTTGCATCCTTATGCTTTTGCGTATAGAAGATATTGACGCTCGTTTGCGTATATGCAAACAGAATTTGCTTGCACGTACGTGCGCATTATGCGCTATGTGTTTATCAAAAAATTATTATACATAATTTCGACGGATAAAACAATAATAAATTCAATGAAAAAATCCGAAAAAACGAAAATAGTCGATCCCCAAGTCAAAAAACGCAAAAAACGTAAGATTGCGATTGCGTTATCCGTCGTCTTTCTGCTTCCCGTTGTCGTAGCGTCGGTGGCGATAGGCGGATTCGCAATATGGGCAAACAAGCAAAAACCTAACAAGGATTTGCTTCCGACGGCAAGCGCAACGCCCGTATTTTTCGATTCGAGCGGCAACGAATTGCCCTACACCGAAGAAAATTACATTGCAATCGAGGATATTCCCGAAAATCTCAAAAACGCTTTCGTCGCACTTGAGGACAAGCGTTTTTATTCTCATAAAGGCTACGACCCGGTACGTATGGCGGGTGCGCTTGTAAGTAACATAAAGTCGGGCAAACTCAAAGAAGGTGCGTCGACAATCACTCAACAACTTGTCAAAAACACGCACTTGACCCACGAAAAAACTGTCAGCCGCAAGCTTAAAGAGATTGCAATAGCAACGAATATCGAAAAAGAATATTCAAAAGACGAAATACTTGCGATGTATCTTTCGGTGATATACTTCGGCAACGGCGCATACGGCGTGAAGCAAGCGGCAAGATTGTATTTTGACAAGAATATTCAGGACTTATCACTTCCCGAATGTGCGACGCTTGCAGGCATCGTAAAGAATCCGAAAAAATACTCGCCGTTTGCGGCGGAAACCGATTGCATATCGAGACGCAACCTCGTTTTGTCGGTTATGAAAAAAGAGGGATATATTGACGAAAACGTTTATTATACAGCGATTAACGCTCCTCTTGAATTTGCAAAGAATCAGCAAAAAAGCGACAATCTAAACAAATGGATTTACGATTTATATATAAAATCAGCGATTGCGGAAGTTTGTCAAAAACTCGATATAACGAAGTATGAATTATCAAACAGCGGACTTAAATTTTACCTCAACGTCGATTCGGAAATACAAAAGCAAATCACAAAAATTGGAAGCGATAAAAGTCTGTATTCAACCGACGAAATCGACGGCGCGATTCTAGTTTTGGACAACGAAACGCACGCTGTTTCGGCGTACTGGTCGAATCTTGCCTACGACGTCAAGCGACAGGCAGGCTCGTCGCTGAAACCTCTTGCGGTTTACGCCCCCGCTCTCGATAAAAACGCTATAACGCTTGCAACTCCGATCGTTGACGAGAGAGTCACTTTCGGCGATTATTCACCGTCCAATTACGGTGGAAAATATTACGGCGATACGACGATACGCCAAGCAATCAAGAAATCCATGAACAGCGTAAGCGTCAAAACCCTCGATTATATCGGCGTGGATACGAGCATTGTATATCTCGACAAACTTGGCATAAATACGTCTGAAAACGATAAAAACTACGCCCTATCCCTCGGCGCAATCTCAAACGGCGTGGGGATAAAGCAAATTGCGGACGCATACGCGGCGTTTGCAAACGGCGGAATATATCAAAGCGCAAGTTTCGTAAACTATGTCGCAAAAGACGACAGAAAAATATTATCATTGCCGGACATATCCCGAAATCGAGTTTTCAAAGAATCCACTTGCGACCAAATTAATTCCGCTCTTTACGACACTGTTAAAGACGGCACGGCAATCACACTTTCGGCGTTAGACTTCGAGGTTTGCGCAAAAACGGGCACAGCCGAACGAAACGACGGACAAAATGGCGACGCTTGGTGCGCAAGTTACAACAATCAATACACCGTCGTCGTATGGCACGGCTCTGACAAAGGTATGATCGAAAAAGGCGGTGGATTTGCAACGAAACAGTGCTATGAGGTGTGGAAAACGCTCGATTCAAACCGCAAACAAACGATAAGCAAACAAATAAAAAAGAGCAATTCAACATTTACACTCAATGTCGATTTGTATGCAACAAAACGCAATAAAAGCGTTACAATTGCAAGTGAAAATACACCGATAGAATATCGAAAAGCAGAAATATTTTCAAATGATCAACTCTACACGATGTCGTCTTGTTTCGATTGTGTTTCGCAAGATAAAGCGGAATTTGAATTAAAATATATAAACGGCAAAGTCACTATAACTCTACCGTGCGAAGAAATCTACACTTATAAAATCATAAAGAACGATATATTCGGCGAAAGGGTAATATCGCAAATCGACGGCAAAGCAGCAAACGGAAAC
>CAVFCJ010000071.1:0-6992 GCA_963620965.1 bacterium | reverse complement strand
TCGTATGAACTGTTTTTTATTTTTGCAGGTGTTGCACTTGAAAGTATAATTCACCGCAAAAAGCAAAAAATCCGACGATTGCTCGTCGGATTTTATGCAAGATTTTTTGCTTGTCAGTCAACAGATTGCGTATCTTCTGCAATTTGTTCGGCTTCTTTTTCCGCTTCTTCGAGGGCAGTTTCTTCGTTTACGTCTTCCGTATTTTTGGATTCCGTGTTTTGCGAATCGTCGCTTGCTGTTTCGTCTGTTGCGGTGATTTCTTCGTCAGCCATGACTTCGCCGTTTTGTTCGAGTTCCACGTCACCTACTGCGATTTGCTCTAAGTGTTCTTGTTCTTCTTTGAGTTTTTCTTTCTTCTTTTCACGCACCACTTGAAGCACACCGAAGATTGCGCAAAGCGCGATGCCCACAAACAAGTATGCTGAGCCTACGCCGAGCGAAGGTGCGACAAATCCCAAAATGAGAGAGAGTGCAACGATGATGGCAAGCGGGAACACCGCAAGTTTTATGTTTTTGACAACGTATTTTCCGCCGAGTGAACCGAAGAGCGCATATACAACGCAAGTGAACGCAGGCGTTATCCATGGCGTATTTTTGATTGCCGTTTCGACGTTGCTTACTGCGAGTATAAGCACGAAAACCGCGATGATAACCGTCGTGACGAGGGTGCTTGTGGCAACCGAGAGGGTGGACACGACTTCGTTTTCTTCAGTGCCGAGTTTGGTGCCGCAAATCTCTTGCGCTTTGACCACGCAAGGAATTTTGAGGTTTGAAAGGTTGCCCGTGATGAATGCGAGATACGCGCTGTTCACGCCGAGCATCGGCGAGTAGATAATCGGCTCGAAAATGCCTGCGAGGAAGTTGATGATAAACGGAATGAGAACGGCGGTCGTACCCATAACCGTCATATCGGGTTTCACGTCGTAGTAGAGGCAAATGGTTGTCGGCACGGCGAAGAAAATGACCATTGACAACGCCATCCAGATTTTGCCTATGATGTGCGATTTGAGGTTGTAATCCATTGTGAATTTAGTTTTGTTAGACATAATCGAACCTCCTTACAGAATCATAGCAAAGGCATTTTTTGCCGCCTCTACCGTTTCGCTTGCCGAACTCGACAAATCCGTCGAGAGCGCCCAGCCGTACTTGTTTGCACAATAACTTATAATGCCAACGACAAACATCGCAATGAGCATGGAGAGCGGCGTTGAGAAATTGTCGAGCCACTTCCAGTTTGCCTTGTTGATAAGCACGTCGCAAACGTACATGCACGCCATCGCGACCAAAACTGCGATAAAGTTGTAGTAGCCGTCGATGAATGCAACGTTTTTTGCAAGAGTTTCGATGCTCATTGCAAGATAGCCGATGACCATACCGATGAAAGACACTTGAAACACGAGGTCGCCGATATTCACGCCACCTTTTTTTCCGCCTGTGGTTTTTGCCATAAGTTTGCCGATTTTCGGCTGATACAAGCGGTAGAAGAACAGTATCTGAAGTCCGCCCGAACTTATTGCGATTGTCATAACCATAGCCATAGTCGCAAAGTCCTGTGCGGAAATTCCGCGCGCTATCATATTGTTCATAGAGTCGTAAAGTCCTTCGGCAACGCCGTTTGCCATCTGCGTTTCGTATTGAAGGGAGCCTACGACGGAAAGCCTGATTGCAGGGAATGCAATTCCCAGCGTGCCGATGAGCGTCACCACGCCGAGCGCGATTCCAAGACCGGGGAGTACGGAAAACGTTGCAGAAGTGGTGATGACTTTTTTGATTTTTGAAGATTCGATGCCAAGTTGTTTTGCCCTTTTGAGAGCGGACAGCATATAGTAGAGCGACAGCGCGACGATAAACGCCAGCACCACGCCGTACAATATGAACACCATCGGGTCTCTCAAAGAGAACTCTCTTGCGCCTATTGCGGTTGCGAACATAAGCACACCTCTCTTAATGATTTTTTAATAATACGTTAAGTATAAAGCATAAGTCCTCATTAGGCAATAACTTTTTTTTAGTGTTTGTTTGTTTTTTTTGTAGTGCAGTCACCTGCGATTTCAAATTCGCAAAGAAAACGCAATTCTTTTCCACGTCGCAAAATTTCGGGCAACGGATTTTGTATATTTGCGCAAAAGCCTTGCTTCTGAAATCGTTTGGTGCTAAAATTCAATCATCATCTATGGAAGTAGTAGAAATTGCGCGTTAAGTGCCGTGCGAACGTGGGGTGTCGGCGGACGAAGGGCGTTGCTCGCGGTGCAATATTCACTCCGGACTTCACATATTACCATAAAAGGTTTTTTGCGAGTGCTTCCAAAGGAGGTGCTTTTTGTTTTATCAAGAGGCAATCGACTACATCAAAAACATCGAAAAATCGGGTTCGGACTACGGCATCGAACGTATGCGCGAACTGCTCGACCTGCTCGGCTCGCCCGACAAACACCTGAAATTCGTGCATATCGCAGGCACCAACGGCAAAGGCTCGGTGAGCGCGTATCTTACGTCGATTTTGAAAGATGCGGGCTACAACGTCGGCACTTACAACTCACCCTCCGTTTTCTGCTACAACGAAAGGTGGTTGATAAATGGCAAACAACTTTCAGACGAGGATGTCGCAAAGTATCTCACCGTCGTTAAAGAATGTATAGAAAGCGAGCGCATTTTGCGAAGCGCGTTCGGCATCGGAGAGTTCAATCCGACGGCTTTTGAAATCGAAACCGCCGTCGCCATGCTTGCCTTTTTCGACAAAGAATGTGACGTATGCGTGCTCGAAACGGGACTCGGCGGCAGGTGGGACGCAACCAATGCAATCGAGGATAAGGAACTTGCGGTGATAACGCCGATAGGTCTTGACCATTGCGCGATTTTGGGCGATACGCTCTCGCAAATAGCAAGCGAAAAAGCTGCGATAATAAAAGACGTCGTAGTCACTTGCAATCAGCCCGCACAAGCGATGAAAGAAATCGAAAATCCTTACGTTTTCAAAGACGGCAAAAAAGAGTATCGCAAGGCAAAAGTGTTCGTGTGCAAAGAGCCTGTTTTATTAAGCAGTGATTTGAGCGGACAACACTTTTTGTACGATGGCAAAGAGTATGAAATATCCATGCTCGGAAAGCACCAGCTCACAAACGCCGCAATAGCAATTTGCGCCGTCGAACAACTGAGGAACAAACATTTTTCAATAAGTCAAACCTCGCTTGAAAACGGACTTAAAAACACGGTGTGGAAAGCAAGATTTCAAGTAGTAAAAAACGCAAAGGAGGACTTTAATATAACTATTCCGCAAGATAAAGTGCTTGTTTTTGACGGTTCTCACAATCCTCAAGGCACAACCACGCTTGCAACTGCAATAAAGGATCTGTTTCAAAACAGGCGTGTTCATCTTGTCTTGGGCGTGCTTAAAGACAAGGACGTAAAAGGCATTTGCGAGATTGTCGCATCGCTTTCAAACAGGATAACATGCGTCACGCCCCCGTCGCCGAGAGCAATGCAAAAAGAGGAGTTGCTTTTGATTGCAAAGCCGCTTTGCAAGGGGATTTGCGATGTTCAAAACGACATAAAAGTCGCCGTGCAAAACGCCTTGAGAGGCGATTGCGACGTAGTGATTCTGTGCGGTTCTCTCACGCTTTTTCAAGACCTAAACGACAATAAAAAGACAAAATAATATGCCTATGAAAAACAATAACATTGACCAAGAAAAAATCAGAAAAGCCGTCAGCGATATCCTCGAAGCCATAGGCGAAGATCCTATGCGCGAGGGGCTTTTGCAAACCCCCGACAGAGTTGCGCGTATGCTCGAAGAACTGACAGCAGGTTATAACGACGACCCCAAAACGCATCTCTCAAAAACGTTTATCGAGAGCGGAAGCGAAGTCGTCATCGAAAAGGACATAGACTTTTCCTCCACTTGCGAACATCATCTTATGCCGTTTTTCGGTAAGGTGTATATCGCATATATTCCTAGCGGAAAAGTCGTCGGACTTTCAAAACTCGCACGCGTCGTAGAGGTTTACGCAAAGCGGTTGCAACTGCAAGAAAGACTCAACGCGCAGATTGCCGACGCAATTTTCGAGGAACTCAATCCAAAGGGCGTTGTTGTCGTCATCGAGGCGCACCACACTTGTATGAGCGCAAGAGGCGTAAAGAAAATCGGCGCGAAAACAGTTACTTTCGCAAAACGCGGGGAAGTAGACGAACTCGTCGAAAAAATGCTTATCGAAGGAATCAAATGAGAGAACAAAGAAAATACGATTTTCACGTCGGCAACAAAACTTTCACGGACGGCACGCACGTTATGTCAATTCTCAACGTCACGCCCGACAGTTTTTTTGCGGCAAGCAGGCATGCAAGCGATGCGGTTGAAACCGTCGAAAAGTTTTTGAAACAGGGTTCGGAAATCATAGATATAGGCGGACAATCCACAAGACCGGGGGCGCAAAGCGTAAGCGCAATCGAGGAAATGGCAAGGATTATGCCCGCAGTCGAAAGCATAAAAAAAACGTTCCCCGACGCACTTGTGAGCGTTGACACGTTCTATCCCGACGTTGCGCAAGCGGCAATCGATTTGGGCGCAGATATGATAAACGACGTAAGTTGCCTTGCCGACAAAAATCTTGCAAAAGTCGTTGCGCAAAACGACGTTGCGATATGCGTTATGCACGACAGGCGCAAATCCAAAATTTCCGACCTTTTTTTCGACAAGGAAACGGGGCTCATGCGAGCGGTCGATTTGCTCTTGTCGCAAGGACTCGACAAAAGCAGAATCTTGCTTGACGGCGGCATAGGTTTCAACAAAAACAACGACGAGGACTGGCAACTTTTGAGGGATTACGACAAACTTTTGGATATGTTCGACGAGTATCCGTTCTTGCTCGGAACGTCGCGAAAATCTATGTTTGGCGGCACGCCCGACACAAGGCTTTCGGCGACTCTCGACTCTACGATTCTCGCCGTAAAGCAAGGTGTTTTGTTCGTCAGAGTCCACGACGTGAGAGAAAATACTGCCGTCATAAACCTTTCAAAATAACACAAAAAATATGGATAAAATAATACTCAAAAATTATCAAATAACTTCCTGCCACGGGTGCAATCCCGAAGAAAAAATTACGCCGCAAAGATTTGTGTTTACGGTTGAGATATTCTACGATTTTTCCGAAGCGGCAAAATTCGATGATTTAACAAAAACAATAAGTTATAGCGACATAAAAAAGACTTTAAAGTCGTTTTGTGAAAACAACTGTTTCGATTTGATCGAAACTTTGGCAACACGCTCGGCAGAGTTATTGCTCAAAAAATACCCCGCGAAAAAGGTTATTCTCACCGTCAAAAAACCCGACGCGCCAATGAGCGGCGTGTTCGATTATGTCGCCGTAGAAGTTGAAAAGGAATGGCACGAAGTCTATCTTGCGCTCGGCTCGAATATGGGTGACAAAAACGCATACCTCGACTTTGCGATTTTGAGACTTTGCGCCGACGACAACATAAAGGACGTAAGGGAAAGTTTGCGATATTCGACGAAGCCGTACGGAGGCGTTGCGACCAACGATTTTGTCAACAGCGCGGTGAAGATTCAAACCTTGTACAGCCCCGAAGAACTTTTGCAGGTCGTATCGCAAATCGAAAGAGACGGCGAGCGCGTGCGCAACGAGAAGTGGGGCAACAGAACCCTCGACGTCGATATAATTTTCTACGACGATTGCATTGTTGAGTCAAACGACTTGTGTGTGCCGCACATCGATATGCAACATAGAGATTTCGTCCTCAAACCGCTTGCCGAACTTTGCCCGTACAAACTTCATCCGATTCTCAAAAAGCGCGTTTGCGAACTTCTTGCCGACATCGAAAATAAGTGACGCATATCCGCGTTTTTCGCTTCAAGAAATACGTTCTTGCTAAAAATCATATTGTATGATAAACTACACTTAGGCGAAGAATGTTCGCAAATTGTCGGAGGGAATTATGAGAATAATCATCAAACAAAAGTATTTTACCGTCGGCGCAAAATTTGAGATAAAGACAAAAGAAGGGCAAACCGTATTCTTTGCCGAAAGACAGTGGGACAGATTTATGACCAACGTCGTCTTGTTCACACCCGACGGCGCGCCGATTGCTCGCATGCAATCCGAACTCAAAAAAGTTTTCACGTCTTGGTTTTCGATCACCGACGCTTGCGGCAATCAAGTCTGCGTCATCAACGAGAAGTTGCCGTTTTTGTGCTTCCGCCGCGCCGTATCGTCGCAAGGCAGCCTCAACGTCAAAATTAAGGCAGGTCCTTTCCGTATGAAAGCCTATCTTCTCGATTCAAACGGCAAAGCCCTTGCCGTCAAAGCACGCAAAAAACTTCTTTCAATCCGTGACACCTACGTCATCGACATCGACGAAAATCGCATCAACCCTGCGTACGGGGTGTTGGTGGGGTTGTGGTATGACCTTGTTTGCCACCCCTCTCACTAAAAGCGCACCAAATCGCGACTAACTTTGTCAGAGGCACTCGCCCGACAACTCATTTACGATTAGTAAATTAGGGTTGCCGTTCGAGTGCCTCTTTCGCGTTATGCATCGATTTGGTGCACTTTTACAAATTGTGTGATTGAGCGAATAACTTTGTCAACGCCCCTTATCTGTCAACTCATTTACGCATAGTAAATTAGGGTTGCCATATAAGGGGCGTTTTTGCGTTCTTCATCTCAATCACGCAATTTTAATATAAAAATATTTAGATTATAAATTTGCCTCTTGCCCGACAACTCATTTACGATTAGTAAATTAGGGTTGCCGGTCGAGTGTCTCTTTCGTGTTATGCATCGATTTGGCGCACTTTTACAAAACACACTAAATCGCGCCTAACTGTCTCCCTTGTTATTCATCTCAATCACGCAATTTTACAACATTTTATAACATACAAAAAAAATCAACTCTTACAAACTAACTAATCCATAATAAAATCGCAAAAACATTTCCTATCTTGAAAACGGGTTTCTCGTATGATACAATATTATGAG
>CAVFCJ010000070.1:0-7102 GCA_963620965.1 bacterium | reverse complement strand
GAATAAAGCCGAATTGACAAACAACAATGACAATAAAGCCGAAAACGAAAAGGAAAAAGCGGACGGCAACAAATAAACAAAATTGGTTTTAATCAAAATAGCGGCAAATCAAATTTAATACGAAAAATGACGTCTTAATCGGACGTCATTATTTTTTCATATAGAGCAAATATTCGATGTTTTTGTTCTCATAACGTATGGGTGAAGTGGACAAATTCAGTATTGTAAATCCGACGTTTTCTGCAAATTTTTTGACATTATCCACCGCTCTTTTTCGCAATTTTTCGTCGGTTACGATGCCGCTTTTGTTTAGAGCGGTTTTGTTGAGTTCGAACTGCGGTTTGACAAGCACGATCGCCTCGCCGCCCGTTTTGAGCAAATCAAACATGGATTTCAAAACATAGGTCAAAGATATGAAACTTACGTCACTGCAAAGAAAATCGACTTTTTCGAGATCGGTTGGCAGTTCCCTTGCGTTCGCCCTTAAAAATTCGACCTTTCCGGATTCGAGAAGTCTTTTTTCGAGCACACAATCGGCAACGTCTACTGCAAGCACACGCTTTGTTCCGTGACGAAGTAGACAATCTGTAAATCCGCCGTTAGAGCAACCTATATCCGCGCAGTATTTTCCCTCGACATCGAGGTTGAAGTCGCAAAACGCCTTTTCTAATTTATACGCCCCTTGCGAAGCGTAATTCTCATCGGTCACTATTTGCACGTCGTCCGTGTCAGTAACGTCGGTCGAGGATTTAGAAACAATTTTACCATTGAACGTCACCCTGCCGGTTTTTATTAGATTATCGGCATAAGTGCGAGATTTTAGATTGAATTTGTCTTGAATATATTTGTCTATTCTCATAAAATTCAATCCTTATCCGATTTGTCCAACTGCACAGAGTCGTGTCTTTTCTCTTGTTGCTTTGCGATTTTGGCTTTCTTTCTTATCTTTCGCTCGCCCTTGTTGAAAAATGCGAGAAATCTTGCCACAAACATAACGAAATCACGCGAATTTTCGATTGCGATTTTTTTCATAAATGCTTTGCCGCCTATTGTCATTGCCGAAACGATTGCGGAAACGACGATAGAAAGTACGATTTGCCACGTTTCACTCAAAGAAACGGTGATTTTGACAACCAACGCCGCCGAGCAGGCACCCGAAATGATACTGAATATATCGCCCACAATATCATTGCAAACACTGGACACGGTGTCGCTGTTTTTTGTAAGCCAAAGTGCAGTTTTCGCGCCGTACACTTTTCTCGAAGCCATCGAAATTATGGGCGTCGTGTCGCAAGATGTCACCGCAACGCCGATTGCGTCAAACAAAATACCCGACAAGATCAGGAACGCAAGCAAAATTATGACGACCACAAGTTGGTCGGCATTTGACACGATTTCGCTTAAATAAGAGAAAAATGCGGACAATACAAGGGAAATAACCGTTGCCTTTATCCACCAAAGATTGCGCTTTTTTTTTTTTTTTTTTTTCCTTTTATCGTCTTTTGTAACGTCTTTTTTGTCCGATTTGTCGCTGTGTTTATAGTTTTGAAAATCTAGTTTTTGATTTGCGGACGCACATTTGTCGATGTTTTTTCTTGAATTGCAATTAGACACGGCATTGACATTACCGTCAATGCATTGATTTTGAGAACATAGCTGAGTATTTTGATTATTATATAAATTAGAAATGCCGTCGGAAACGTTGCCCGACGGTGCGTCGCTTTGTGATTTATTATCGCTATGAGTCTGCATATGCACCTCAAAAAAATCAAATAATGGTGGCAACGTCTCGGGTAAACCTTGCGCCATAGGTTCGGTAGGTTTTCCCTGACTCAAAACTCGTCGTCGCCGTCCGAGAAGTTTCCTATCGTATGAGTCATCTCAATGAGAAACCGAATCGCCACTTAGAGCACACTATAATCCCCGAGTCGCCTCGCAAGAACAGTCTAGAAGATTTCCTTGACAGATTCCGCCCGCCCTTATCTTTTTTTGCAAAGAGGATTTCACAAGGCGATCGCCCGTCGTTGTTGCGCAACGCCGACAAGCGTGGTTCCTTGATCCCTCCAAATCACTCAAAGCAGGCTACACTGTACACAGCGCAGTTGCACCGCATATCAGGTTTAACCCCGGTCAGTAGGCGATTTTTTTGCACGACTACCAAGTCGGGTCTCCACGGAAAATGGGTCGGGGTTTGCATGCCGTTGCAAGCCGCCCAAAGTCCTTAACTCCCAGCAACAGCCCCAATTTGGGCAAAAGAAGCCATCACCAGAAACTTCATCGATATGCCCTTCGGCGATATTTTACCCCCGCCTCCGAGTCGGTGGAATCTGACTAGAATACTGCACCACCATTTGATTATATTATATCGAAAACATGAAATATGTCAACTCAACTGTTGAGTGTAACCGAATTTATGGTGTCCAAAAACGCGTCGATTTTGGATTTCGATGTCCTTGTAAGCGCCAAAAGTTCGTTTAATGAGAGATTTGAAAGATATTGGTCGGCATATTCCTTTGCATTCGATAAAATTTGCGTGTTTACTTCAAGTGAAAACATCGGCGTCAGCGAGCGACCGCTCTGTTTTACACCCAACAATTCGCCTGCGCCCCGCATCTGGAAGTCCACTTCGGCAAGATATTGTCCGTCGTTGGATTTTTCAAGCGTTTTGAGTCGCTCAATTGCTTTTTCGCCTTTGTTTGCGGATTGCAATATGCAATTCGACTCGCTTCCGTCTCTACCCACTCTGCCTCGAAGCTGGTGCAATGACGAAAGCCCGAATCTGTCCGCATTTAAAATGAGAATTTCCGTTGCTTTGGTGTCTATTCCCACTTCGATAACACTCGTTGCGACCAAAAGTCTCGTATTGCCTTGCGAAAACTCGCTCATCGCACGTTCTTTTTCCTCGTTTTTGAGTTTTCCGTGAATGACAGAAACAGCAAAATCATTGAATAGATTGGCGAAATCTCGCATAAAACTCTCAATCGACATAATACTGTTGCCTTCTGCGTCGAATATAGAAGGACAAACGATAAACGCTTGCTTTCCCTCTTTGAGTTTTTGCACGATAAACTTTACGGACGATTGCAAATCTTCGTATACGGACGTCGTGACGTTCGTTTGCGCTTCCGCTCGTTTTTCTATGCGAGAGATGGCAATATCCTCGTAAAACGTAAGCGCCATCGAGCGCGGTATCGGCGTTGCGGTGAGGCTAAGCACGTCACAAGCGCCCTTCCGTTCCAACTTTGCCCTGTCGTTTACGCCGAATCTGTGCTGCTCGTCTATAACCGCCAAAGCGAAATTTTTGTATTCGACGTCGTCGGATACAAGCGAATTTGTGCCAATAACGCATTGGTAATATCCGTTTTTAAGTCCTGCAAGCACGTTTTTTCTCTCGCTTTGCGTGCAAGAACTCGTAAGCAACGCAAATCTTATACCCATCGACTTTGCAACACCGGCAAACTTCTTTGCGTGTTGAGTTGCAAGTATTTCGGTTGGCGCCATAAGTGCTGCTTGCTTTCCACCCTTTGCTGCCGCACACATTGCAAAGAACGCAACGGCGGTTTTTCCGCTACCAACGTCGCCGCTTATTATTCTCGACATATATTCGTTCGAGCGCATATCCGAAATGATGTCATCAAACGCTTGCGTTTGCGAGTCTGTCGGAGCAAAAGGAAGCATATTTACATAGTCAACTATTCTAAAATTCTTAAAATTATAAAATACTTTTCTCGTTTTTTGAGCGTTATTGCGCAGTTTTCTGTATATCGACAAAACTATTGCGAGGTCGAGCGAAGCAAGCGAATCTATCGCCCTTTCGGCAATATTTATGCTCGTAGGTCTGTGTGCCGCCTCGAAACATAGTGCAAAATCCTTGTTGATTTTGGCAAGGTTGCCCTCGTATGTTGCGCCTTTCACGCTGTCAAGCGCAGAGTAAACTATATTCTTAAATGCATTCTGCCCCATCGACGAGCCTAGCGGATAAAGCGTGTATATACCATCGAGTTTGGAAATCTTTTCGAGTTTTTCAAGCAAAGGATTTACGACTGTGAGCGAGCCTTGATCGTTTGAAAGCCTAGTGAGCATCCTGTAAGACTGCCCGACGGAAAATCCGTCGTGCAAGAACGGCATATTGTAAAACATCGCCTTGAAATAGATTTTGTTGTTTGCAAGGTTGTCGCTGAATATGACGAAAAAGGACTTAGTTTTCGAGCGAATGACGTTCGATACGCTTTCCACTCTGCCTTCGAACAATGCCAGCTGCCCTGCCTGCGCGTCGATAACTCTTATAGGACTTTTTAAGTCGATATACTTTCGTGGCAAAAAAGAAAAGACCTCGAATACAGAATGTATATCAAGGTCGCTAAGTTTTTTTATCGTTGCGTCACCGACGCCTTTTACATCGCGCAACGTAAGCATTTTATTCTGCGGAAATTATGTAGTAGTAATGAGGTTGTCCGCCCGAATAGCAGGCGGTTTCGAGCCAATCAAATTCTTCGGAAATTTTTGCGACAAGTGCGTTGGCAGCATCATCGGATACGTCCTTGCCATAGTAAAGCGTGAGCATATCCTTGTCTTTTGCGATTTTTCTAATCGTGTCGAGCGTTGTTTCCTCTATGCTTTGGCTCTTCGCGACGATTTTCTTTTCGCAAATGCCGATTATATCGCCCTCTTTCACCGAATATCTGTTCATACGCGTGGAGCGGACGGCGTGCGTAACTTCTGCGCAAGTGATGTCTTGCATAGCAACGCACATATTTTCGTAATTATCTTCGGGCGCGGAATCGGAATCGAATGCAAGCGAAGCGGAAATTCCCTCGGGCATATTCGTCGTCGGAATGACGTATACTTCGGCTTTTGCGAGTTCTTTTGCTTGATTTGCGGCAAGAATGATGTTCGAGTTGTTTGGGAGCACGAAAACATTTTTCGCTTTTGCATCGTTGACCGCTTTAAGAATGTCGTCGACGCTCGGATTCATAGTTTGACCGCCTTCGACCACGATATCGACCATCAAATCTTTGAATATGTTTGCCATACCTTCGCCTGAGCAAATGGAAATCATAGCATATTCTTTGAGCTCTTCTTCCTCTTCGGGCTTGTCGTTTGCGTGGATTTTGCGGTTTTGTTCGAGCATATTTTCGATTTTCACGCCGTCGAGTTCACCAAGTCCCAAGGCCGCTTTCAACGCTCTGTCGGGATGATTGGTATGAACGTGAGTTTTCACGAGGTCGGTATCGCCGATGACAAGTACGCAATCGCCGATTGTCATAAGATAATCTCTATACTTGTTGATTGCAGCCGTAGTAACCTCGTTTTTGAGGTGCGTGATGAAATATTCCGTGCAATATTGGAACGTGATATGTTCGTAGTCATTTTCGAGCGGATCGAACTCATCGCTCGGTGCGGCAAGCGGCGCGCTTTCCTCGGTTGCAACTTTACCGCCGCTGATAAGCACAAGTTCCTTGCCGATAAGCGTGCGATACATACCGTCAAACACAGTGACAAGACCTCTGCCGCCAGCGTCCACAACTCCCGCTTTTTTGAGTACGGGAAGCATATCGGGTGTTTGTTGCAAGATGTCCTCGCCTGCGTCAATAACACGTTTGAGGAAAGATTCAAATTCGATTTTTTTGCCTTTCGATGCACTTTGCGCTTCTTCCGCCATTGCTCTGACAACGGTCAAAATCGTGCCTTCTTTGGGCTTTGTAACCGCACTGTACGCAATTTCCGTACCTTTTTTCAAACACTCGGCAAACGTTTTTGGCGAGATGTCGGCTTTGCCTTCAAGAGCTACGGCGAATCCTCTGAAAATTTGAGAAGATATAACGCCGGAATTGCCTCTTGCGCCGTTGAGCGCGCCTTTTGAGAATGCGAGCGCAATTTCGTCTATGAGCAAAGAACCGCAAGCGTTTGCTTCTCTCACAGCAGAAGCGAGCGTGAGTGACATATTTGTGCCGGTATCGCCGTCGGGAACGGGAAATACGTTGAGTTCGTCAACGATAGCCCTGTTCATTTCAAGAGCCTTTGCGCCACCTTGCAGCATCTCTTTGAATTTTAATCCGTCAATTCTTATCATTTTTATATATACCTATCACACGCGAATTCCTACGACGTTGACGTGAACGCGTTTTACACGCATACCCGTGAACGTTTCAAGCGAGAACTTGACCGCATCCGCAAGGGACTTTTTTACTGCTTCTATATTCACTCCAAGTTTCAATATGACAAACAACTCGACATAGATAAGGTCGTCCACAGTCTGAACTAATGCGCCTTTGTCGAGTTGATTTTTTCCGAGAAGTTGGCTCATATTATCGCTGAAACGGCGTGAAACCAAATCCACCACGCCATAACAATCCTGAGCCGAGTGACTTGCGATAATTTGCATAGCCTCATCGCTCACGGAAATTTTGCCAAACTTGTTTGAAGTTGAAAGCGACATAACAATTCCTTTTTTAAAATATTACTATATAAGACAATTTTTTGCAACTAAATCACAAATTTTATGCAAATCAGTTGCAAAACTTATTTATATTTGTTAGAATATCAATCGTTCAAATTAGGAGGTACAGTATATGTCCAGAGTTTGTAGTGTATGCGGAAAAGGCAGAATGAGCGGCAACGCAGTCAGCCACAGCAACAGAAAGACCAGACGCAGTTGGGCGCCCAACGTTCAAAAAGTCAAAGTCAATACACCGACCGGCGGAGTTGAAGAAACTTACGTTTGCACGCATTGTCTTCGTTCCGGCAAAGTTGACCGTGCGTAATTCCTTCTGAATAATGTAGCAATCAACGTTAGCCTTCCGAATGGAAGGCTTTTTTGTTGTAAAAAACTTTGTTTCTCTCTATTGCGAGAGAAATTTAACTACTAGACTTCACTTCTTCTCTTTGTCACTTTTCACAAAAAGTTTAATAATTGCTTTTACGAATTTAGGCGGATTTACGCAAATGATTTTGTTCATACTTCACCTCGTTTTTTACAAGGTATGAATCGAAAACTCCAAACGTTACAAAGAAAAACGAACCGTAAAAGATTCGTTTTCAATCAAGTATTTTATAACGATTTATATCGATTATTCGCCGTTTTATTGCGCTATTATCGCAC
>CAVFCJ010000069.1:0-7226 GCA_963620965.1 bacterium | reverse complement strand
CGGCAGCACATCTATCCCCCTCGTCAAAAAGGAAAATATGCCCTGAATTTTGGTAGGTTATGGTTTGACCGTCAACAAAAATTTCTTTGAATCTATCAATTTGATAATACGGCATCGTTTTGTCGATAGTGCCCCATATGCAAAGGACGGGGATATTGGTTTTGGCGACCGATTTGTAGTACTCGACGTCTTTGTTCGTCTGCAAAATCGTATTGCGGAGCGACGAAAGAGTACAACGCAAAAATCCTTTATATCTCGCCGCTTCGGCAAATTTTTTTATGTAATAATCCTTTTCTTCCTCGGATGAATAGTATATCTCAGACGCACATTTTTTAAGCAACGTTTTTCCTGCTATGCTATAAAAAACAAAGTCGCCAAAGCCTTTTTTACGACACATTTTCATATAAAACGGAGGCTTAAAAGTATCCATTCCGGCGGGCGCGAGAAACGCAAGTTTTTTCACCTTGTCGGTATGTTGCGCCGTGAAAGCAGAACATACCGAACCGCCCATAGACGTGCCGACAAGAATAAATTTTTCGTTGGGGATCACAGCATCGACAAGTTCGTTCAGCTGCCTTGCAAACAGTTCCGGCGTATAATCTTGCGCTACCCTTTCGCTGAATCCTCGACCTAGCAAGTCGTATCGAAGAATTTTGTATCCGTTTTTTACAAATGCTTCGGCCAATTTGTCATAGATGTAGTACGGGGTAGCATAACCGTGAACAAGCACGACGGTTTCTCCCTCGCCTTTCAATTCATAGTGCGTCTCTCCGCTCTCTAATTTAATGAAAGAACCGCTCTGTTTCCTTTTTTCATCATCGGTCAGTTGATGCTTATCTATTTGTTTCGAGAGGATTTTTATCTCTTCTTTTTTCATTTTATTTATCCTCCGCTATAACGGTAAGCAATTTTTCGGCTGCCTTTTCGGCATACTCGGAAGCATTTTTGATAGAGTCTTCGACATTCTTTGCGTACGACAGTAGCGATTCGACTCGTTTTATTCCGCCTCTTTTTATATCATCGTCCGTAAGCGTGGTATATCCGGCAATCGCATACACGTCAACGTTTGCTTTTTTTGCCCTCTCGCAAACACCGAAAACCGCCTTGCCGTGCAATGATTGCTCATCGATTCTGCCTTCGCCTGTGACGACCGCGTCAGTTCCGAGGAGTTTTTCGTCAAAACCGATAAGATCGAGTATACAGTCGATACCTTTTTGTGGTTTTGCGTTAAGATAGGCAATTACTCCCCCACCGAGACCGCCGGCAGCGCCGGCACATTTTTTATCGTGAAGTCGCACGCCCGTTATTTTGGCGGTGACATCCGCATAGTTTAACATTCCGTTTTCAAGTATGTCCGCAGCAACTTCTACAGCGCCCTTTTGCTTACCGAAAAATCTCGTCGCGCCTTCATCTCCTACGAGCGGATTATCCACATCGCTGACAAGCACAAACTCTATGCCTTTGAGATAGTCAGTGCCGTTTTTATCAATGTCGGCAATCTTTGCCAAATTTTTTCCAATCGGTTTCAAAACATTGCCATCGGCATCCAAAAAATTGAATCCGAGAGCTGAAAGCGCGCCTATACCGCCATCGTTGGTGGCGCTGCCTCCTATACAAAGAAAAATTTTTTTTGCGCCATTTTTTATTGCGTCCGCTATAAGTTCGCCTGTGCCGTAAGTCGTTGTATATAAGGCGTTGCCGTCTTTATATTCTATCAATGTGAGACCGCTTGCCTGTGCAGTTTCAACCACTGCGGTGTCGCCTGAAATCGCATAACACGCCGTGATTTTTTCAAAAAAAGGATTGCAACATTCTTTTTCGATTTTTTCAAATTTTCCACACGAAAGCACAGCGTCGAGCGTACCCTCACCACCGTCCGCTATTCCTGCGCCCGAGATTTCAACGGCGAAACCTTTTTTTTGGGCAACATTTGCAAAGATATCGGCAATTTGCACAGATGTCAGAGTGCCTTTGAATGAATCGGATGCTATCAAAATTCTTTTCATACATAACCTACCGAATAGTTTACTAAATTATACACTCCGTATCGTCTTTAGTCAATATGATACTTGCGGTCGATACATCCGATAAGATTGTTTTACATTGTGATTTCTGACTCTGAAAACAGAATCTGGCACATGCGACACTTTATGTGACAGATTAGAACGGATCGGTGCAAACCTATACGCAACGAACATCTCTTTGCTCCGCAGGTCTCCTGCCACGAAAAGCAATCCTGCAATGCTCTGCATTTTTG
This sequence comes from bacterium, assembly GCA_963620965.1. Lineage (GTDB taxonomy): Bacteria > Bacillota > Clostridia > Christensenellales > CAG-917 > CAG-475. The sequence continues at coordinate 4,969 of CAVFCJ010000069.1, read as the reverse complement.
CTTTTCTTATGCTCGCAAACTCGTGTAAACACGGTCGCGCGCATAATAAAAAGCAACCCTACGGGTTTCGCAGGATTGCTTTTCGTGGCGGAGAAGAAGAGATTCGAACTCTTGAACCGCTTTTGACGGTTACGCGATTTCCAGTCGCGCGCCCTCGACCAAACTAGGCGACTTCTCCATAAGTTATTGTGGGAAGTCGGGGTTTGATACGCAGTACCAGTAAACGCGACTTCTCCATAAACATATTATGTTGCTTTACAAGTGGGTGGCAGTTGGAAGCGAATGGAAAACAAAACCATTTCCTCCAACTGTTCACAGGGTACTGTTACCCTTATAACCCAACGTGACGATTATATATCAACAAAGCGATTTTGACAAGTGGTTGAGCGATTTTATTTCACATTTCTTTGATTTTATTTGAGCCGACCAATCATCCCGAGCGAGCGGCTGAATACAATGCAGAGCAAGTACACACCGCGCTATGCTGCAAAGGAATAGTGAATTTTGAAATTGATATTTACAAATTAGTATTTGTGTGATATTATCGTAACATCAAATTTGTAGGAGCAAATATGGGCAATCTACTTGGCGCATCAGCCGACCCCGACCCTCTCAGTACCATTTTATCATCGATTTTCATAGTTGTTTTGGTAATGTTTTCGGGATTTTTCTCGGCAACGGAAACAGCTTTTAGTTCGGTCAACAGGACGAAACTCAAATTGAAAGCGCAAGACGGCAACAAGGCCGCGCAGAACGCGCTTTATCTTCTTGACAGATTCGACAAATTGCTATCGACCATACTTGTGGGAAACAACCTTGTCAACATCACGTTGTCGGTTCTTTTCAACAACATATTCGAAGAGGTCATACCCGACGCAGCGGTCAGCGGCATAGTGTCCGTTGTTGTTTCGACAATCATAGTCCTGACTTTCGGTGAAATCACACCGAAAATGATTGCAAAAGAAAATTCGGAGCGTCTATGTCTGGCCTTCGGCTATCCGATTCGTGCGATCATGGTGATTCTCTACCCTATCACGATTGTGTTTGCAGGGCTTAAATTCTTGCTGAAAAAGATATTCAAATCTCACGATGACGACAAGATAACCGAAGAAGAACTGCTCTCTATGGTGGAAGAAGCGCAAGAGGACGGCTCGCTCGACTCGCAAGAGAGAGAACTTATATCCAGCGCAATCGAGTTTGACGACTGCGAAGTTGCCGACATACTCGTGCCGAGAGTCAACGTCATAGCCGTTCCGACGAATATGGCAATGGATAAAATCAAATCCATATTCCTCGAATACAACTATTCGCGCTTGCCCGTGTACAAAGATTCTATCGATCAAATCGTCGGTATGATTCACAACATTGACTTTTTCACAGCCCTCGAAAAAGGCGACAAGAGCATAAAAAACTACATAACGCCGGTTGCCGTTGCGACCGAGCATATGAAAATATCCGCGTTGCTCAAAAGTATGCAACGCCAAAAAGTGCATATGGCTGTCGTTGTCGACGAGTACGGCGGAACACTCGGCATAGTCACCCTCGAAGACATACTCGAAGAACTCGTGGGCGAGATTTGGGACGAACACGACGAAGTGGTCAACTACTTCACCAAAGTTGACGATGAAAACTATCTCGTGGACGGTCGCGCGGAACTTGACGATTTCTTCAAGGAATTCAACGTAGACGAGGACGAAACGGAAAACTTCGATTCGCAAACGGTCAGCGGCTGGGTTATCGAGCAATTCGGCGAGATTCCGAAAAAATCGCAATCATTCGATTTTAAGAACCTGACTATCGTCGTAAACAAACTCACGGCGCGCAAAATCATCGAAATAAAAGTGCATATCAACCCCGTGTCCGACGACGAAAACGAGCAAGAACAAAAGTTCAAACTCTTCGACAAGCATGACAAGGACGAGGATAAAAACTGATTCTGCGATTATGTTTCAAATTTTCAACGAAAAAGGCAACCGTGCGGTTGCCTTTTTAAGTACGCTTCACATTTGAGTGGCAAAAAATTGCATTCAAATTCGCTATTTACATACAAATATTACTTTTTCTTTTCTTCCCTACGCTTGTCGTTGATTATGGCAAGAGCCTTTTCATCGATGAGCGATATACCTTCGCTCTTTGCTATCTCAACCATTTGCGTGAGTGCGGCTTTGAGGAAAACTCTCGGAATTTTGGTAAGTTTTACACACGCTTCGTCAGTAAACTTCACGGTAGGATCGATACGCGAGGCAGCGTACTTGACGGAGTTGACATCCCCTTCTTTTGCCTGTATCTTTTCGGGATAAGGCTTTTTGAAGCGAGAACACCAAAAATTCGTGCTGTCGCGATAGCCGTAGTCGACGGGAACGGGCGGATAATTGTGCTTGTTCACGCCGTTGATTATGGAATCATAATATTCTTCTTTCATCCAAATTTTGTCTATTTTGAGGATAAAATGTGCGCCGAATTTGCTTGTGATACCGTTGAAATTACGATACGGGGGTTCGTAGCCTTCAAGACAGCCCGCTTTGTCGAGATAAGCGTCTTCGAGCGAACTGTCCCAAGTGCATTCAAACACTTGAAACGCCTCTTGAACAATATGCGGGCGGTCAGAGCCGAGAGTGCTCGGTTGCAACGTAAATATGCAATCTTTCATTTTTTGCTCGGTCGTGTCTCCCGGGAAACCGAGCCTCACGGCTTCTTTAAAGAATTTTTTATCGTCGGTTATGAAGTTGAGAGTAACTTTGCCCGTGCGCAATATGTTTTGCGCGGTATTCGACGAGTTTCTCACTTCCAAAATCATAGCATAGTAGTTTTTGCCTGCAATATAGTACGGAAAACAAAGCGAGTAAGAACCGATATTAGTTTGTCCGTTTTGAGAAACGGTAGATGCAAGCACGACGGGCATCGGGAAAAACGCCGACGTCTGATAAAAGTTGTCAACAATACGCAAATCCTTGAATTCACTCATATCATTTCACCTCTATTTATAGAATTTTGGCAAAAATAATTTTGCTTTATTTTATGATTTAATACGGTTAGATTCCGTAAATCATTTCAAACTTCTTACGGTGTAGCCTTCTTTTGCAAGCACGCGAAGTTGAAGATTAAGTTGGTCTATAAACTCTTTGTTGGACGTAGTTTTGATAATCATGCCGATGAGATTTTCGGTGGCTTCGGCGTTATCGGTGTTCGACAAAATCTTGCGAATACCCCAAGTACCTTCGAGTTCGCTGGTCGTAAGGAGCAATTCCTCCTTTCTCGTGCCACTCTTTGCAAGGTCGATTGCAGGGAAAATTCTCTTTTCGCTGAGTCTACGGTCAAGGTGAATTTCCATATTGCCGGTGCCCTTGAATTCCTCAAAAATGACGTCATCCATACGGCTGCCCGTGTCGATGAGTGCAGTTGCGATAATGGTGAGCGAGCCGCCGTTTTCAATGTTTCTTGCCGAGCCGAAGAAACGTTTGGGGCTGTGAAGCGCGCCAGGATCGATACCGCCAGAAAGCGTTCTGCCCGTCGGCGGAATGGTAAGGTTATACGCACGCGCGAGCCTTGTGAGCGAGTCGAGCAAAATCACGACGTCTTTGCCCATTTCCACAAGGCGTTTTGCTCTTTCCAAAAGCATTTCAGCCGTTTTGGTGTGATGTTCGGGAAGCTCGTCAAATGTTGAATAGACAACCTCACCCTTTATCGAGCGTTGCATATCGGTTACTTCTTCGGGACGTTCGTCGATGAGCAAAACTTTGAGTTCGATTTCTGGATAATTTTTCGCAATTGAACTTGCAATCATTTTCAAAAGCGTGGTTTTACCCGCTTTCGGCGGAGAAACAATTATACCTCTTTGCCCTTTTCCTATAGGCGAAACGAGGTCGATACAGCGAGTTGCGTATTCTCTGTGTGCAACCTCGAGGCGTATGCGCTCGTTGGGATAGATAGGCACGAGGTCGTCGAAGTTGGGACGTTTGCCCACTTTGTCAGCATCGATACCGTTTATCGTCGTAACGCTCACGACTGCGGAAGGTCTGCCCTCTTGCACCTTTTTGCAATGCGACGTAACGTAGTCACCTCTACGCAAACCGTATTGTTTGATTTTCATTGCAGAAACGTAGGCGTCCATTTCATTGAATTCGCCGTTTTTCACGCGCAAAAAGCCATATCCGTCGGGATTGATTTCGAGATAGCCTTCTCTAACCTGCTCGTTGTCGTCAATATCCGTGCGTTCCGAAAGAACGTTTTCACGCGCAACGGGATTTTGAGAACGATATGCGTTTTGTCTCTGATTGAAATTTTGATTTCTGCTTTGTTGATATTGATTTTGATTGCGGAACGCAGGTTGGAATTTGGGTTTTTCAAAGCCATTGGGAAGCGTCGAATCGATGTTATGTTCAGTCGAAGACGCAGGCGATGCCGTAAGAACCTCGACATAACGGTGCTCGTGTTTGCTTTCGCTCGGCGTTTGAGCCGCAACCGTCGTTTCTGCGGACTTTTTAGGTCTGCCTCTGCGCGGTGCTTCGGGGGGCGTCATTTCGCCGTTTGTGATTTTGTACACCAAATCGACGAGATCGGCTTTGTTGAGTTTCGTGGGTGCGCTGACTCCAACGTCTTTTGCGAGGGTGCGCATCTCGAAAATGCTTTTTGCATCCAACTCTTGTCTTGAGAATTTTTGCATGTATTTCTCCTATATACGAGCAAAGCTCGTAAAAAAATGTATTACGATATGAAAGTGTTTAGGATTGAAAGTATATTTGTCCGTTGCCGACAAAAAGTCGGCAACGGCTTAAAATCAAGTAAAATTATTTTGAAAGTTTGTCAAGAACCAAAACTTTTGTTTCTTCGCCGTCGAAGTCCGCCCTGTCGAACTCTACGGTTGTCGAGTCGGCATAAACGATGTTTTCGTCATCGAAAAGAGACAAAAATTCGTTGACTTTGTCTATGTCAAACTCGCAGTCTTTGGTTTTGTAGTGCATAGGAATCA
>CAVFCJ010000068.1:0-7330 GCA_963620965.1 bacterium | reverse complement strand
AGCTTCCCCCTTCCTCACGTGTTTGGACTTCGTCGTTTGCGAGGCAATCCGCCTCGTTCGCTTTGGCTACAACACATTCACCGGATGTGTTGTTTAACGCGTCGCGCCCATACCGCCGTTCAAATTTTTCCGCTTGCGCACAAAGTGCGCTTCACCAAGCAGATAATTTGGCGAAATTGCGGCGTGAGGTTTTATCCGTGTCCGAACTGATAGCACAAATTCTCTGCGCGGTTAGTGATTGCGAAAACAAGTGCGGTGTCAAGCAATAAACTTTATTTGTTGCTTTCACCGCAACGCCGTTTGAGCAATGGCTCGTCGCCCTGCGGCTCGTGTTCCGTCTGCGAATTAGCACATTCCGTTAATAAGTAGGCTTCGGAAAAGTATTCGTTTCGGGTGTGGGGTGAAACCCCACCCGCAATTATTCATTATTAATTACTCATTATTAATTCAATCCAGCCATCTCGACTATTTTCCTCAGCCTATGATTAAGGCAACTCTTGCTCACGCCCAAAATCTCTGCAAGTTCGCTCAAAGAGGCTTCGGGGTGATCCGCTCTTGCGTCCGCCGTTTCTTTAAGCCGGGCGGGAAGCGAGTCGAACATATCCTTGTTCCTCAATTCGCCTATCGCAAGCAAGTGTTTGCTCGCCGCCGTAAACGTTTTGTCGAGATTTGCCGTTTCGCAAATTATCACGCGGTTGAGGCTGTTTGCCGTTTCCCTTTCGTCGATTATCGACCTGAGTTTCAACACGCAATCTGCAAGGTCGAGAGTGGCAAGCGCTTTGACGATTTCGTCCTTGTCCTTGACGTACACGAGTTTGTGTTCCCCTCTGTCGCTCATACGCGTGTTTATGCGAAGGTCGCTCAAAAGTTCCATCACGTCGTCGGCAAAGAGGTCGTCGTCAAGTTGGAGTTCGAAATGATAGCCGTCTCTCTTTTCGCTTTGGTCGGACGTTGAGGGAACGTACACGCTTCCGCAACCGAGGAAAAGCCCTTTGAAATACGCAACTTTAGTCGCAGTAGTCGTCACCACGTCTTGCGGTATGCCCTCAACGAAAGCAAGATACTCGTCGACGTTGATTTTCATAAGTCCGAAGTCCTCGATGGCCTGCTTTGAAAATCCGCTCGGCACTTGCACCGAACACGATTCCGCACCCGTTTTAGTCTTGTCGAGCGACAACTCGAAATCTGCGGGATACAAAGTTTTGAGCAGTTCCACAACCTTCAACCCCTCGTCGTAGTCGGCAAGCCAAAAGCAAAGATTGTATCTCCTTTTTGCAATCTCTATGCTTCCGCACGACTTTGCGAGCGCACTCAAAAACGCCACGATTTCTTCGTGTTTTTTAGGCAATACGCCAAGCAATTCCTCTCTTGCGCTGTCCTTGAAACTTTTTTTCATATCTATTCCTTTCAACGTTACCTTTCAATTTCCCTTGCGTTTTCCGCTTTGAAAAACGCACTTTCGCTCTATCGCTTTTTTCAAAATCGATTTTGCAGCGATCGTTCTCTCTATGCAAAACCGTTTCCGCCCGATTTTCTTTTTACAGTCGGTTTTTGCATTTATTCGCAAAACCTCGTTTTGTCCTTAAACGTCGGCTTATTTCCGTCTATTCCGAACACCCTTTCGCACGGCAAATCGTATTTTTCGACAAACGCCTCGATTTTGTTCATTTTCCCGAGTTTTTTCGTATCGTGAGCATCCGTGCCGACTATGAAGTTTACGCCGCTTTCCAAAAGCGCGGCAACCGAGCCTTCGAGCATGTCGAGATGTTTTTCGTTGAGTTCGATATAAACACCTTGCTTCCTCGCTTCCTCACACACTTTTCCGACGTCCACGAGCGCACGGTGATTGAGGTGAGCAATGCAGTCTATCGGGAATTTACGCATTGCCTCGATATATGCCGCCGTGTTGACCTCGACGAGTTCTTTTCTCTTTTTAAGTCCGCAAAACCCGTTCTTAAAGAGCCACGCCCTCGCATATCCACCACGCTTTTCGCCCTTAAAACCGATGTAGCGATGAAATCCGACCACAAGCACGTCGCACTCTCTTATGACGTCGCTTGGCACGTCTATGTCCCCTTGCGGATTGACGAGATTCGCCTCTATTCCGCACAGCACTTTCACGGGCAAATCGAGGGACTTAACTTCTGCCTTTTGCTTTTTGAACTTGCGCCTCGTCATATGAAAAATCGTGCTTGCAAAACTATGGTCTGTCACGGCGATTTCGCATATGCCGAGCAAAGAGGCAGCCGCCGCTTGCTGTTTGAGCGTCGCCCGTCCGTCGCTTGCATATGTGTGGGTGTGATAGTCGCCGTAAATTTTCATAGTTCCCTCGTGCGCATACGCATATATGCACACAGCGCATATGCGCACACTTAACTTCATTATACATTAATCACAATTATTAATCAACATAATTTCGCCACAAATTTGGCATATTTTATTGCTTTTGTAATTCGTCTTTAGATAAAAAATTCAATCCTATAAAACATTTCATTCGTCATTCGATTGTGACAAATTCTTCTTCAAGAAGTACTCCGAACTTTTCAAAGACTTCCTTTTTGCACAGCGCGACGAGGGCGAGATAATCTTTCGCGCTTGCGCCGCCCACGTTGACGATGAAATTCGCATGTTTTTGCGGCACCTGTGCGCCGCCTATTTTCACGCCTTTCAAGCCGCAATCGTCGATGAGTTTTCCGCTCGGGATTTTTCCGTTTTTGAACACGCTTCCGAGTGATGGCAAACTCGGCTGTTTTTCTTGCCTTTTTCTCAAATACTCTCTTGCCTCGTTTATAGACTGCTCGGCGCTCTTCCTTTCAAGTTTTAACTCGGCTTTAAGCACTATTCCGTCCACCCCTTTTCTATACGCAAGGTCTTTTGAATTTACACTTAATTCTCGCATGCGGTTTTGCGTACGATTTTTGTCGCAATTTGCGCAATCAAGGTTTAATATATCGACTTTTGTCACGTAATCGCTGATTTGCGATAAAAATGCGCCTGCATTCATTTTTAATGCGCCGCCCAGAGTGCAAGGCACGCCGCTCAAAAATTCAAGACCTCCGAGTCCTCTTTTTCGTCCATCGAACAGTATTTTGGCAATGCTTGCGCCGCCCTCGCAAACTGCCTTTTCGCCCTCGATTTTCACGCCGCAAAGCCCTTTTAAACACACCAAAACTTGCTTGCAATTTCCGTCGCAAACAAGCGTGTTCGAGCCATTTCCAAGCATTGAATAATTGATGTTTTCTTCCCTCAAAACGCCTATCGTTTCAACCGCTTTTTCTATGCTTTGCGGATAAAAAACGAAAGCCTGTCCACCCCCTTTGAATGTCGAGATTTCCTTTGCGCTTTTCCACGCTCCGTATACGTCGATTTGGCTTTTTATATACTCTTTTATATCCACAATTCACTATATGAAAACTACATGAAAAAAGACGATTTTCATCGCCTTTTATCAAAAAATTATTGCGAAAAACATGCGGTTTTTAGTGGTTTTTTGACGTTTTTTCGTGCAATTATTTTACTAATCGTCCCTCTTTTTATCTTATAAATCGTCTCCCGATTTAACTTTTGAAGCAAGATTCAAAACGCTTCCATTGCCGTCATTTACGTCTTTGCTTGTGCCTTCGTTTTTGCACTCTGCTTTGTTGAGCGACTCGATTATCCTTTGTGCAAGATGATGTGAAACACCGTCCGCTTTTGCGATTTCTTCGGGCGTTTTGAGGCGTATTTCCTCGACCGAACCAAACTCTTTTATAAGCCTTGCGCACAACGTTTTGCCCACGCCTTGAATGGACAGCAAGGCGCTTTCGCTCAAATGTTTGCTCCGCAAGTTGCGGTGGAAAGTGATTGCAAAGCGGTGCGCCTCGTCACGGATTCGTTGCAAAAGTTGAAGCGCGATGCTGTCTTTGGGAAGTAAGATAGACGTTGTGGGCGCACTGCCCAAAAACACTTCTTCTTCACGCTTTGCAAGCGACAAAATTTCGATGTCCTCTCTGCCCGTTTCCCTTTGCGCTTCCATTGCGTAGGCAAGTTGTCCTTTGCCGCCGTCGATGACTAAAAGGTCGGGTATGGACGCAAAACTTTCATCCTCGCTTGTTGCGATTTCGTTGAGTCTGCGTATAAGCACCTCTTTCATACACGCAAAGTCGTTGTTGCCTGCAACCGTCTTGATTTTGAACTTGCGATAGTGCGATTTTTTGGGTTCGCCGCCCTCGAAAACAACCATACTCGCCACTTTGTCCGTGCCGGATATGTGCGAGATGTCGTAACATTCCATACGATTTGGCAAGGTTTTGAGATTTAGCAGTTCGCCGAGTTGCTTCACCGCACCTTGCGTGCGAAGCACCTTTCTTTCCTCTTGCGTGCCGTGCTTTGTCATAGCGTCGTACGCGTTGGAGTGAGCAAGTTCGAGAAGTTGTTTTCTCGCGCCTTGCTTCGGTTCAACCACTCTGACCGTGTGCGAGCAAAGCAAATTGACCGCCTTTTCGAGCGACTCCTGATCTTCCACATTGTCGGTGACGATTTCGTCGCAAAGGGGCGAGTTGTTTTGATAATACTGCAAAAGATAACTTGCGATGTCCTCGTCGCAAGAATCCACGATTACGTTTTCGCCACCCACGAGTTTGCCTGCGCGCACGACGAGCATATCGATTGCAGAAATTATGCCGTTTGTTTCAAATGCGAATATGTCGAGATTGAAGTCTTTTGGTAGCGCGCTGACCTGCTTGCGCACGAGTTTATCCAAAAGCGCGAGCTTATTGCGATAGTTCAGCGCAACCTCGAAGTTTTCTTCCTTTGCAAACTTCGTCATCTTTTCAGTGAGCGTGCACTCGACTTCTTTGTCGTTTCCTCTCAAAAAGTCAATGACCTTTTGCATTTCCGCTTTGTATTCTTGTTCGCTTACCTTTCGGTCACAAGGCGCAAGGCAACGCCCCAAGTGCATATTGAGGCACGGGCGCGATGGTTTTGACATATCCCTCTTGCACTCGCGAATGGAAAACGCCGTGTGAATGAGGTCGAATATGTCGCGGATATTGACGGATTGCATATAAGGTCCAAAATACTTCGCGCCGTCGTTTTTGAGTTTTCGAACAAGTTCGATGGTCGGATACGGCTCGCGCATATCTATACGCAAAAACGGATATGCCTTGTCATCCTTTAGAAGTATGTTGTATCTCGGCGTATGCTTTTTGATGAGATTGTTTTCGGTCAAAAGCGCGTCAACCTCGCTTGCGCAGATTATATAGCGAAAATCGGCAACGTGCTTTAGCATCGCCATAACCTTTGCCGTGCGGTTGGACAGATTGAAAAAGTACGAGCGAAGTCTGTTTTTGAGATTTTTCGCCTTGCCGACGTAAATTATCTCGCCATGCTCGTCAAGCATCATATAAACGCCCGGATTGTCGGGTACGTCTTTTATTTTTGCCTTGAAATCAACCATTTTGCCTCTTTTTATCGTTTTACACGATTCGTGTTTTTGCCGATTGGTTTAAATTTGCCTTTTTTTGAAACGCTTTTCGTGTTTTGCATCATATTTTCACAGGTGTTATATCGCCGATATTTACCGTTTTAACCGATTTACAATACATTTTGTACTGATTTGCAATACGTTTCGTGTTTTATGTGCACATCACCGCAAAGTCATCTTTCACGCCTTCTTTGAGGGTGCCTTTGGCAATATTGAGCGCTATTATTTGCTTGCATTTGCCCGCGCCGACAAAATCGCGCATTATTATGTTGACGCAATCGAAATAATCTTTGCCTGCTATCGTTGAAATAAAACTCGTTGCGTTTTCGTTGTGCGTGCCTTCATAAAACTTCGGCCCTATTATCAAAACCGGATCGGTGAGTTGCATTTGCATAACAAACAATCCGCCTTCGCTTTGTTTGTACCTTTTTACATATGTAGGTATTGCCTTTTCCAGATACGCTTTGGACGGCTTTATGTTTAGAGAGCTGTCATAGCACGATTGGAGCGCACTGCCGCCTCTTGTTCCGTAGTCATTGTTTCTTTGAAACAAATAGTTTTTGCCGTTAATATAGTCTGTGGTTTCCTTTGTGCCGTACTCATTGCCCCAAAACACGATGGCTTTGCCTCTCATATCGCCAAGCGTGAGCGATTTGACAAAATCGAGGTCGGATTGATCGGCATCTTTTGAAACCATAAGCCCCGCAAGTTTTTGGAATATGATTTTGTCCGTTCCTTCCATTGCTACGCTACCGCCTTTGAAATGCTGGAAATCGAGGATAAGCGTTTCGCTCGGATTCGCCTGCAAAAACTCTCTTATGTCGTCGACGATAGGCTCGAACGTCTCACCTGTTTGCGAAGCGTGGAATATCACATAATTCCCATTTTTATATTGAACTCGTATGTCAAAATACCTTGCTCCGCAAGCAAGTTGTTCCTTTATGGTTTTATCCTGTGTTTTTGCCGCCCACATCATATCGCGTGAGCCCGCATCGTGCGAGCCCGCAATTACGATCTCGCTCAAAAGAGCGTCGTCGCGGATATAGCTCATCCACTTGCTCAAAAACTCGTCGGGGGGTTGTTTGTCGAGTGCCTTTGTCGCGACAATCGCCATAGAACCTGCGATCACACCGATGCAAAACGCAACGCAAAGCACTGCGATCAACGCGATTTTGCTTTTCTTTTTCATAAGTTCACCTTAATGACATTATACCTTTTCCCGAAGGCAAAATCAATGGCAAAACTCAATCAATTCAGCGTCTTGTTGCAAAAACAGTTGCTTGTGCTCGTCGTTGTGTCGAGATCGGCATTGTTTGTGAACGCAAGCGCAGCAAGCACCGCAAGCATAACCGCAGTTTCTTTCTTTGAGAAATCGCCGTCTGACACGAAAGCAATCATAACGATGAGCAAAAACAAATACCAGTTGTCTTCAAACATACTCGACCTCTTTGACTTTTTACTACAATATGTCGCAAATTGCGCCAAAGTTACAAAAACTTTGCCCTCATGCAAGCGCTAAAATCTATGTATGGAAACAAAACTCAACTACACCGATGAGCAAACCGTCCTCGACTACATACCACGCAACGCAACGCTTCATTCTCTTGCGGAATTCTTTTCCGCTTGTTCAGACGCAACAAGAAACAAAATTATCTGCGCACTCTGCATAAGCGAAATGTGCGTGAGCGATTTGTCGAGAATTCTCGGCATAAATCAAACCACTTGCTCGCACCAACTGCGGCTTTTGCGCGCGGCGGATATAGTCACCCAACGCCGCGACGGAAAAATCATATATTACTCTCTGAAAAACAGAAAGATCGAAAACGTGCTTCTTGCAGGCGTTGATTTTCTCGACTTGTAAAAATC